>JAGQYS010000109.1 GCA_020435965.1 Flavobacteriaceae bacterium
GTTCTTCAAAATGATTTAGAGTGATAATGTTGTGTTCATCTAGAATATCATATAAGGCTCTGCTTAATGGATGATTGGAGCCTCGCAATGTGTTTTTTAGTAAAGTTTCTTCTGCATTTGAAAGAGTTAGACCTTCATAAGTAGCAGTACTTTTTTTGTTTGATGTTATGGTTCCGGTTTTATCAAAAATAATAGTGTTGATAGCTGCCAATTGTTCTATCACTGATGCATTTTTTACATAGAACTTCAATTTTCCGAAGATACGAAGTAAATTTCCAAATGTAAAAGGAGCTGAGAGTGCAATAGCGCATGGACAAGCAATAATTAATACTGCTGTAAAGACATTCATGGCTTTTGTTGCATCTGCAAACAGCCAATAAATTGTTGCTATTAATGCAATGCTTAAGACAGCAATAGTAAAGCGTTTGCTTATGGTATTGGTCAATGTTGTAAAACCATCTTCTTTGTTTTTGTTAAATATATCATTGCTCCACAATTGAGTTAGGTAACTTTGCTCTACGGATTTTATAGCTTCCATTTCAATAACTCCAGATGTTTGTTTACCACCAGCAAAAAGTTTATCTCCAGATTGTTTTTTTACGGTTTCAGATTCTCCAGTTACGAAGCTATAATCTATTTTTGCTTTTCCGTTAATGAGTATGCCATCAACTGGAATTAATTCTTCATTACGAATTAGTAATCTATCACCTTTTTGGACATCATAAACCTGAATGGGTTTTTCTTCGCCTTCAAAAATTTTTGTAACAGCAATTGGGAAGTATGATTTATAATCACGCTCAAATGATAAAAATGAATATGTTTTTTGTTGAAAAAACTTTCCGAGTAATAAAAAGAAAATTAGTCCTGTTAGGCTGTCAAAAAACCCTGAACCTAAATCAAATATTATTTCAACGGTGCTCCTAATGAACAACACAGCAATACCTAGGGCAATTGGCACATCAATATTCAATAGCTTGGAGCGTAAGCCTTTGTAAGCCGAAGTAAAATAATCTTGTCCTGCATAAAAAACAACAGGTAATGAAAAAGCAAACATAAGCCAACGAAACAGATGTTTGTATTGTTCCAGCCAGAATTCACCCACTTCAAAGTATTCTGGAAAAGACAGGAACATTACATTTCCAAAAGCAAAACCAGCAATACCAAGTTTGTAAATAAGGCTTCGGTTAACATGCTCTTTTCCTGTTTTGAAATCATCAAGTGAAATATAAGGTTCATAACCAATAGAGCTTAATAATAAAGCGGTTTCTTTAAGTGAATGGGTTTGGGCATTGTAAGTTACACGAACTGTTTTTTTTCCAAAATTAACTTGAGATGATGATATTTCAGGATTTAATTTATTGAGATTTTCTAAAATCCAAATACACGAACTACAATGAATATGAGGTATATATAGAGTTGCAATTTGTGTTTTTCCATCATTAAACTCTGTGAGTTTTTCAATGATGTTTTCTTGTGAAAGAAAATCATACTTGCCTTCAATATCCTTTGGTATGGAGCCAGGAGATGCTTGCAAATCGTAATAGCAGGTTAAATCACTTTCAGAGAATATCTCGTAAACAGTTTTGCAACCATTGCAACAAAATGATTTATCGTCGAATTTGACAATTGAAATATTACAATCATCACCACAATGGAAACAAGAAGTCTTGTCCATAATTGCTCTTTTATACCTTGTGCAAAATTAATAAATCGAGCAGATTTAAATATGATATTTGTCATGTTTTCACTAATTTTACAACCTACAAAAAACAGGTATGAGTAAATGTGAACAATGCATCATTCGTCAATTTAATTCTTTAAAGTCTTTGACCAAGGATGAACTAATTAGGATTTCTGGATGTAAAACTACCAAGATTATTAAAAAAGGAGAAGTGATTTTTGATGAAGGCGATAAGCTTAATGGTGTTTTCTGCATAAAAGATGGTATATGCAAATTATCTAAATTGAGTGAAAACGGTAAAGATCAGATAGTTAAATTGGTTGTAAAAGGTGAATTGCTTGGTCAACGATCATTAATTTCAGATGAAAGAGCCAATTTGCAAGCAACAGCATTGAATGATATGGAAGTTTGTTTTATTCCCAGGGAAGAGATTGTGAATGATTTACAAAAAAACCCTTCATTTACATTTGATGTTTTACAGCAAATGGCACAAGATTTAAAAGAAGCCGATGATATCATAGTTAATATGGCTCAAAAATCTGTAAGGCAACGTATGGCTGAGGTTTTGATAAACATACATAAGAGTTTTGGCACTAATCCTGATGGCACTTTAAGTGTTTTATTATCTCGTGAAGATTTTGCTAGTTTGGTTGGTACAGCTACAGAATCTGCAATTCGTGTATTATCTCAGTTTAAAAAAGAAGGTTTGATATCTACAGTTGGCAAACAAATTAGAATTGAGGATATAGAAGAACTCAGTCGGATAGAATAAAAAAAAAAGCGCTCAATGAGCGCTTTTTTTAAACCAACAATTTAGTTCATTTTAAAAGTTTTGGTTTCCTTAAAAGGAGAAAGGTTTAAGCCCTCCATTTTGTTTTTGTAAGGATTCCATTCCTCTCTAAAGAATGTATTTGTTTTGTCAAGAGCAGAGCTTAACTCATCTTTTGCATGTTGAATAAGTGTAGTCTCTGTTGTTGTAATCCCATTCTGTCTTGAGCCTACATAATATCTTGCAGTGCCTAAGCGTTGCATTACAGTAATTTCAGGATTTCTGGTTATACCTTGGCGTTCATCAATACTTCCTAAATACATTGAGATAATCTCTTCAATTTTCTTAGCGATATCTTTAGATGCTTTAATATTATCTTTATTTGCATCTTTGTCTAATTTAGCTAATGTTTTGGAGTATTCTTCTGCAATTGCTTTACTTTCAACCAATTGCTTTACTGCATCAGCAGCAGTTTGTTGCATGTCTTCTAATTGTTTTGAAGTAGCATATACTTCATTGGTGTTTTGGGACGATACGTTTAATCTTGGGTCATCCTTTACAGTAATCAATTTTTCAGAAGTTTGGTCGCCAAAACTCATGACTACTTTATAAGTTCCTGGTTTAACACTAACTCCTCCAGATTCACCAGGACGTTGTCTAAGGCTTCTTGATGGTCTATCTGTTCCTTTTTCGTCCATTCTCCACGTCCATTTGTAAACACCAGTTTCCTTTGGAGCTTTTTGTTTTAATGTTCTAATAAGTCTATCTCCATCATAAATATTCATGTGAATAGAATCCCATTTTACATTAGTTGCTGAATCCTCTTTACTGTTATCATCTTTTTCATTATCGTCTTTCATACTATTTTCTTTCTTCTCGTCAATTTTAACATAATATGAAAGTTGAGCGCCACCACTTCTGTTTTCACCATTAAACATTGCGTCTGCACCAAAACGGCTTCCTGTTGGTTGTTGGTAAGCTGCTTGATATGCAGTTGGAGGGTTAAATAATGTTAGTTTAGAATTAATTACACCAGTGTTTTTAGCCATTTCACGTAAAGGTCTAATATCATCTAAAACCCATGCTGCACGACCAAACGTACCAATTACCAAATCATGCTCTCTTGGATGAATTACCAAATCTTTCACGGAAACCGTTGGGAAACCATTTGTCCACTTAGTCCATTTGTTTCCAGCATCAACAGAAATATAAAGGCCATCATCAGTTCCTAAAAACAAAAGATTTGGTGTTTCTAAATCTTCAACAATTGATAGAGCATAACTCTGTACATCTGAGCCGTCAACAATTCTCGACCACGTTTTTCCGTAATCTTTTGTTCTATAAACGTAAGGAGTATAGTTGAATCTTCTGTAATCATTAGCTACTAATAAAGCTTCACCTTTATTTTTATTTGATGCTTTTATTTGTGGTATCCAGCTTCCAGTAGGTAGTCCTTTAATGTTTTTTGAAACATCTGTCCAGCTTTGACCACCATTTTGGGTAAAATGTACACGGCCATCATCTGTACCAACCCAAAGCATATCTTTTTCAACAGGAGAAGGTTCAATCACAAGTATCGTTGTGTGGTTTTCTGCTCCAGTGGCATCCATTGTTAAACCACCACTTTCGCTTTGCTTTTGCTTTTCAGGATCATTGGTTGTTAAATCTGGAGAAATCACTTTCCAAGTATCTCCTTTGTCAGTTGATTTATGAACAAATTGACTTCCGAAGTAAACGGTACTATTATCAAAAGGATCAATATTGATTGCAGAATTCCAATTGAAACGAAGTTCAACTTTTGGATCTGGATGCGTAGGTTGTACACCATAATTATTTCCAGTTTCCCAGTCATAGCGTTGTACTGAACCTTGTTGGCTCATGGTCCATCCATAGCGAGAATTATCTTTGTCTGGAACCACATCAAAACCATCACCAAAACTTATTTCTTGCCAATAGCTGTTTCTTATGCCTTGTGCTCTCCAAACATAAGCTGGACCTCTCCAAGAACCGTTATCTTGCATGCCTCCATAAACGTTATAAGGAAAATCATTATCAACATTAATGTGATAGAATTGTGCCACTGGAATGTTGCCAATGAATCGCCAAGTTTTTCCACCATCTTTAGTAATATTCATACCTCCATCGTTTCCATCCATCATAAATTGTCCATTTTCTGGATGAATCCACCATGCATGATGATCTGGATGTACTCCATTATCAACACCATAAGCAGGCATTAGCTCCGTAAAACTTTTGCCTCCATCTTCACTAACATTTACATAAGTAAATATTGAAAACACCCTGTTTTCATTTTCAGGGTCAACATAAATTTCGCCATAATAAAAAGGTCTCCCTCCAATTTGGTTCATATCGTCATTGATCATTTTCCATTTGAATCCACCATCTGTGCTTTTGTATAAGGCATTCTTTTTGGCTTCAACCAAGGCATAAACAACATTAGGTTTGCTAGGTGCAATAGCAACACCAACACGACCTAGAATTCCTTTTGGGAAACCGTCTTCTTCTGTAACTTTAGTCCATGTTTCTCCACCATTATAAGTAATGTGTACACCTGAGCCTTCACCACCAGAGTTAAAAAACCAAGGGTCACGTTTGTGTTCCCACATAGCAGCAATTAATTTATTTGGATTTGTTGGATCCATTATTAAGTCTGCTGCTCCTGTTTTGTTATTTTCAAATAATATATTTTTCCATGTTTTTCCACCATCAGTAGTTTTATAAACACCACGTTCTGGATGTTCTCCCCAAGGAGAACCAATTGCAGCAGCATAAACTACATCAGGATTTGTAGGATCTACAATAACACGATGAATATGTCGTGTTTTTTCCAGTCCCATAGATTTCCAAGATTTTCCTGCGTCGAGGGATTTGTAAATGCCATAGCCACCATTTAAACTGTTTCTTGGGTTTCCTTCTCCTGTTCCAACCCAAATAACACTCGGATTAGATTGTTGAATGGCTATAGAACCAATAGAAGCAGTGACTTCGTTATCAAAAATAGGTTCCCATTTAATGCCGCCAGAAGTAGATTTCCATAAACCACCAGATGCGGTACCAACGTACATAATATCTGGATTGCTATTAACGGCATCAATAGCTGTAACACGACCAGACATACCACCAGGACCAATGTTTCGTGGTTTCATATTTTTCACTAAATCCATTGAGAATTCTTGTGCGGAAAGTATAGTAATGCAGAATAGCATCACTAAGGACATGAGTTTTTTCATTATAATATTCGGTTAGTTAAATAAAGTTTTAAAGTTAGCGAAAAGGTGCGATATATTTCTTAATGCATTGTTAATGCTTTATTGTTTTAATTTTTTTAGTTGTTTTGGTTTTAACCAAAGCATAAACCCACTAAATGACAGAAACATCAGTCCTAGTGAGGTTGCTGTTGAGTAGAATAGTTTGATAGGTGTAGATTGATTTTTAAACAGAAAATCTAAAATTGAACCATCATGAATCATTTCGATAAGGTCTGCAGTCCTTTGTTTTTCAGAAACTATTTCACCAGAATAGCAGTCTACTTGTAATTCTGTAAAATGGTTTTCAAAACGTACTTTGGCAATACCTTTGTCAGGCCTGTAGTCAATTCTGTTAATTTCAGGTGATAGGTTTAGGCTTTCTATATGCTTGACAGCATTATTTTTGATGACATCTAAAGAGATCAATGTCCTGTTATTGGCAACTGACTCTTGTGATTTAGGCTTAAACTGTAATTGGTCTTTCCAGGTGATGAGTAATCCAGTAGCTCCAACCAGAAACATAAAAAAAACAAGCGGAATCGCTAATAATCGATGGAGTTTTCTGTACCATCTGGATTGCTTGGCTAATGCTTTAGTTTTTGTTCTCAAATGAATGTATTGAACTGCCGAAAATAATAAAATCAGATCATAAATTTTCTTAAAAGGTTGTTAACTATTGCCGAGTTTTTATATTGTTCTCACAAAGCAGAATGATTTTATTAATTCTATTTTTTCTAGTGGCTTCACGCTTGGCTTGCTTTAGCCAATATAGATAAGATTTTTGATAGCCATTAGCAAAGTTTTTGTAATTGTCAAAAGCAACTAAATTGTTTTTGAAAGCTTGCTGTAAATCATTTGGAACTATCAAATTTTCAACATCATCAAGGAAACTCCACATACCATTTTCTTTTGCCATTTCAATTTTTCTATAACCGTTTTCATGAATTAAACCACTTTCTTCAAGCTCAATGATGTAACTTTTGTTTAAAGCACTCCAAACGCTTTTTGGGTTTCTAGGGCAGAAATATTGACGTCGTTTGCCATTGCCTAAACTTTTTACTGTTGAGTCTATCCAACCAAAACAAAGTGCCACTTTTACAGCTTCTTCCCAACGCATTGTTGGTTTGTCCAGTTCTAATTTGTAAAATATGAGATAGACACCTTCAGCTTCATGATGGTTTTGCAATAACCAATCGTACCATTCAACATCTCTTGGGAAATATAGTTCTGGATAATCCACAAACGCTAAAGTTTTTTAGAATAGACTAAGAAATTTGGGTCAACTTTTATAGCATCACTTTTAATACTCATGGTTTGCCAATTTGCTTTTGGGTATAACCATTTTACGTTTTCATCAATTTCAATAAGGATTGGCATATCAAAATTTTCAATGATTTGAGTGTAGCGATAGTTAAGCTTATTATTTTTTATTTCATATTCCAGAGTAGGAATACGTACATCTCGTAAATACTGATTGAAAAACTCCGTTAAATCGATACCAGATTCTTTGCTTAAATAATCTTCAATTTGTTTAGTGGTAACGGTTTGATGGTAAAACGTTTTATTTAAACCACGTAATATTTTGCGCCATTTTTCATCATCTTCAATGAGCTGTCTCAAAGTATGTAGCATATAAGCACCTTTGTTGTACATGTCACTTGAGCCTTCTTTGTTTACATTGTAATGACCAATAATTGGTTTGTCATTTGATATGGCTTTTCCTTTTCCAACTGCATATTCATCACCTGCTTTTTTACTGTAATGAAACTCCAAATATAAGCTCTCTATATAAGCCGTAAATCCTTCATGAATCCACATATCAGCAATATCCTTGTAGGTAATGTTGTTGGCAAACCACTCATGTCCAGCTTCATGTATAATGATGAAATCGAATTTAAGTCCCCAACCTGTTTTAGATAAATCACGCCCTAAATATCCTTTAAGATACTTATTTCCATACGTTATTGAACTTTGATGCTCCATGCCTAAATAAGGTACTTCAACTAATTTAAAGCCATCTTCATAAAATGGATAAGGACCAAGCCAATACTCAAAGGCTTCCATCATTTTTGGAGTATCTTGAAAATGTATTTTGGCTTTTTCCAGATTATCGCGAAGCACATAATAATTTAAATCTAAGGGTCCTTTTTCACCTTTAAAACTTTCAGAAAAATGTACATAATCTCCAATGTTAACATTAACACCATAGTTGTTTATTGGGTTGCTTACAAACCAATGTGATGTTACTGTATTGTCATTGTGTTCTTCAATTTTGCGTAAACGTCCATTAGAAATGTTGGTAAGTCCTTTTGGGATATTTACACTAATTTGCATACTATCTACCTCATCATACATGTGGTCTTTGTTTGGCCACCAGACACTGGCTCCTAAGCCTTGACAAGATGTTGCCACAAAATGATTACCATTGTTATCTTTTTTCCATGAAAACCCTCCATCCCAAGGTGCGTTTTTTGCTTCTTGTGGATGGCCTTCATAGTAAACATCAATACTTTTTATGTTACCAACATTTTGTGGTTCTGAAAGAGTAATAAAATGTGCATTGCCATCATGTTTTACCATTAATTCTTTACCATTTTGAGTGACTTTAGTGATTATTAAAGGTGCTTGTAAATCAATTTGCATAACAGAATGATTGTTCAATACTTTATACTGAACTGTATTTTTTCCTGAAATGAATTTTTCATCTGGATTTACCTTGATATCTAGATGATAATAGGTTAAATCCCACCATTCACGTTCTGGTGTTATGGTGCCTCTTAATGTATCTTGCCTTGTGAAATTTTCTTTAGCTTGAAGTAAACCTTGTGCATGAATAGTACTTAAAGGCACAGTAAACAGAACAAAAAATACAATATAAAAAAATTTATTCATAATGATTATCTAAATGTTTTATTCGGAAAAACAACTATACTTTCATAGCCATCTTTACCAACAGAAGCAACTCCAAAAAAGAAGTTATCAATAACAATACCTTCAAGGGTAAATTCTGAGATATCACCAACATATCTGCTATTGTCCCAAGTTGGAGAAGTTGTATCTCTCCAATAGATTTTGTAGCCAACAGCTCCATCAACTTTATCCCATTTAAACCTCACAGAAGGTTCAACAATACCACCAATTTTCAAATTTTGAGGTGGAGGAGGAGCACTAGCTAAACTGGCCAGATTGATCGCATTAACAGCAGTTAATTTTTTAGCGTAAGGAAAATTTACATGCTCAAACGTATCTCCATAATTGATGCCATTTTCGGTTCTGATATCTTGATGTTGTTGTGTGTAATTTTCATGAGCTTCCATGATTCTTATACCAGCAAAACCAGCATCGTTAAAAGGACGATGATGACCACCACGACCAAATCGATCTAAACGATATACCAACATTGGATTCATTTCTGGCATATAGGTTTTTACATTTTTGTGTACATATCTTGCTAATTGACGTGAAATACCATCAACTTCACCACCATAAAAGCGTCTAGAGTTACGATCTTGTTCGGTTTCGGTTGGAGGTACAGGTTCTGAAAAGATTCTGAAGGTGCGATTATCAATTACACCATCAACTCCTTTGATGTTGCCAATCATGTCATTATTTAAAATGCCAATAATTTCCCAGCCTTTTTCTTTGGCATAAGCAGCCAAGCCTTTTCCGCCATAAAGGCCTTGTTCTTCTCCAGAAAGGCCAACGTAAATAATACTACTTTCAAATTTATATTTGCTTAAAACACGAGCAGCTTCAATAGTTCCAGCCATACCTGAAGCATTGTCATTGGCTCCTGGAGAATCTGATGTAAAATCTGTTGGATCAGATACTCTAGAATCAATATCACCACTCATAATGATATATCTATTTGGAAATTTCGTACCTTTTTGTATGGCAACAACATTGACAATTTCTACATCGTGAACAATGCGTGCACCATCACCTTTTTTGACCAAATCTTTTTGATAGAATACATCTAAACAATTGTTACAAGAGGTATCTATTTTGTCAAATTCAGATTTTATCCATCGTCTTGCTGCGCCAATACCACGAGTTTTGGAAACTGTGTCACTAAGAGTATGTCTTGTACCAAAATCTGCTAGTGTTTTGACATCATTTTTAATACGTTCAGCAGAAACAGCATCAATAATGTCATAAATTTTTTGATCGGTTTGTGCGTTTAAAATAAACGACAAACTAAAAATTAGGCTAAAAATAATAGTTTTTTGCATGGTTGGTGTTTTATTAATTAATGGGTAATGCTTCGTAAGTTTTATTTTGAATGAGGCTATTTGGATTTGGTGTTGTATTGCTAAATGTCATTGGGAAAGATGTGTATTCATAAGAGCCATAAGGCTTTGTATAATCCCAATCAGTCCCAACAAAATGTAAATGAGGATATCTTGCGTTACCAGATGCACCACTATATCCTATTGGATCTCCAATATCTACAATTTGGCCTTCTTCAACTAAGGCACCATTATAGGTAAGGTGTTGGTATTGCAGAAAATAAAGATCTTCGTCCCTGAGTACTACGACGTTGTTACGACTCTCAAAATCAAGACCAGATTCTTCAACATATACAATAATACCTTTTCTTGATGCAGTTACCAGAGTACCAATATCCATAATGAAATCTATGGCATATTGATCAGGTTCTCCTTCAGAATGTTCAGCACCACTGCAGTTGCTTAAGCCAATTTTATAGGATTTGCCTACAGGATATGGTAATTTGTGAGGAGATAATTCCCAATCTGGGTATTCAATACCTTCACAGCCATTTGCAAAACTTTGTTCGCCACCACCACCAGTGTTATTATTAAATCTATCTTTTTCGCTACAGGTTAATGTGGTAAAAAATAAGCTTAATATTATTAAGGTATGGTTTGTTTTTTTTAGCATTACCTTATTTTTTGGTGTAATTGAATTTTATGTTTTTAACCGATCCATCTTCATTATGAATATCAACATAAACATTCATTTCATTCTCATTGACTTTCTCAAAAACCATACCTTCAAAGGTTACTTTATTTGGAGTGATTTCTAGTAAAGGGAAATCTACAGTTTCATCTTTGGTCTCCCAACCCTTTAAGTCGTTATTAAAATGCTTTAATTGCAAAATAAGTGAATTTTCTATTTCTCGGATAATTTCTATTTCATAAAAAGTGACTTTTCCATCGTTAATTAATTTGAATGATGCCATCATGGATCCGCCTGATGGCTCGCTCCAAATTTCTTCTGCAATGCCGCCAAAAGCTTCTCCATGCCAAGTTCCAGAAATCCAAGCAATGTTTTCAAGTTTTGGTTCTAACTTTTTATTAAGATTTATTGGCTCTTTTGTAGATATAGATTCACCTACAATGGCAATTTTTTTCCCATCAGGACTTACAGCTAATCGAGAAATGTTTTTAATATTGTAAGTGTCCAAAGAAGTTGCTTCTAACCAATCAGTACTTTTTTTAGGAGTATAAGTGTAAACTTTATTTTCTTTTCCCATTACAATAGTTCCATCAGGCAAAAAGCACATGTCTTCAGCTTTGTCAATAGTTACTGCAATCGGTTTTGTTACTCCTGAAATAGGATTGAGTGATTTAATTTCCCATGCATTTTCATTTTCTTTTGAAATGTAACTTACTAAATCTGAATTAGGGATTTTATGTAATGATCGCCCAATATTTTTTTGTTGAAAGTAGCTTTTTTTTTCTTTTGGGTCATTTGTGTATAATGACAAACCACCATTTTCAAGTACAGACGAAACAATTAATGAACTATCGTACCAAACATGATACCCAATGATAACATCATCAATCAGAACATCATTTTCACCATTTTTTAAGCTGTATTTATATAAAAATTGCTTTCCATCCGGATCTAACCTAATTGCAGAAACAGCATTCTGCTTTGGAATTTTAAGAGGTGAATATTCTCCGCCTTCAGTATGGTTAACAAAGATTTTAGAATCATAATTTATATCATACTTTACAATATCTGTTTGACCATTTCTAGTACCAGCATATAAAATGGTATTATTATCTTGAAAAGAAGGCTGATTGTCATAGCCTTCACTATTAGAAATATTCTTCATGTTGGAAAGTTCAAATTTCCCATTCTTAGTGTTTAAATCAAATAAGAAAACTTCTGTATTTGGTTGTGCAAAAGCATTAAAAGAAACAACATATATAAGGCAAAATAAGAAGAAACATTTCATACAAAACAATTTTAGATAAAGATATGAAAGTTTTATTATAATTTATATGCTCACATTTTTGAATAATAACGATGTATTTGAAAACTATTTTAATTAATTTTAAAAATCTATTAATCAATTTATTATGAAAAAACTATACACTTTTATCTTATTTTTAAGTTTGACCTTTACAACATCAGCACAAACAGGAATCCCTGTTTCTGAGATGTCAGATTGTGACACACAAATTCAAAATTTATTAACAACTTTCAATATTCCTGGTTTAACTATGGCAGTAACCATTAATGGACAATTGTCTTATGCTCGTGCTTTTGGTAAAGCGGATATTGGCCTATCTGAAGATTTGCAACCATATCATATGTTACGTATAGCAAGTATATCTAAACCTATTACTTCAATAGCTTTAATGAAAATGATTGAAAATGGAGGACTAAATTTAACAGATAAAGTTTTTGGTTCAGGAGGTTTGCTGGAGAATCATTGGTACTTTTCTTCTGCAAATATAACAGATAGTAGAATTTACGATATTACAGTGCAAATGCTTTTAGAACATTCAGCAGGTTTTGACAGGAGTCAAAACTGCTTCCCAAGTCCAACATCACCATACCCTTACTTTTTTGGAGGTTGTGATCCCATAGTTGCACCATTACATATTACTCAAACTTTAGGAGAAGCAAATCCTGCAACTGAAGAAATGCTTGTGACCTTTTTATTGGAAAAAGGTTTGGATTTTGATCCAGGAACAGCTTTTTCCTATTCAAATATGGGCTATTTGATTTTAGGTGAAATTATTGAAGAAGTCTCTGGAATGAGCTACGAAGATTATGTGAAACAAACCATTCTGCAACCTTTGGGTATTTATGATATGCACTTAGGAAAAAACCTGTTAGCAGATAAGATGGAAAGAGAAGGGGAATATAT
This sequence comes from Flavobacteriaceae bacterium, assembly GCA_020435965.1. Lineage (GTDB taxonomy): Bacteria > Bacteroidota > Bacteroidia > Flavobacteriales > Flavobacteriaceae > CAJQLB01. The sequence continues at coordinate 12,849 of JAGQYS010000109.1, forward strand.
AGGTGAAGGCTATACAAATTTGTCAATTTATGGGACTGGAGAATATCTGCCTTGGGAATATGGAGGATTTAACCTTGAGGCTTTTGATGCTCATGGAGGTTGGATTGCAACTGCAAGAGATATGGTTAAGCTTTTGGTTGCTATAGATGGTTTCTCCACTTATCCTGATATACTATCTCCTGCATCAATAACATCCATGACAACACCTTCTGCAAACAATCAATATTATGCTAAAGGATGGCAGGTTAATCAATATAATAATTGGTGGCATACAGGAGCAGTTGATGGTACTGCTAGTGAATGGGTAAGAGCAAGTGGTGGTTATACTTGGGCTATTATTTTAAATAAACGAATCACTTCAGGTCAAGCTAATGCTTTCTGGTCTGCAATTGATAATTTAGGGTGGAATTGTATTGCTGCAACAACAGCGATACCTGCTCATGATTTTTTTGCTGCACCAACCATAAACGCTAATACATTATCTGCTTCAAATGTAACTGAAAACAGTATGATTTTAAATTGGAACAATGGAAATGGAACGGCTAGACTGGTAGTTGCTAAAGAGGCAACGACTATGAATATGTCACCAAACAGAGCAAGTGAATTTAGTGCATATCCTTTAGATGGGACAGATTATACCGCAAACCCTCAATTTGGCTCTGGTGATAATTTAGGAGATGGAAGTTTTGTTGTATATAATGGAACAGGAATGTCAGTAAATATCAATGGTTTGGATTCTGGTAAAGAATATGCTTTTAGAGTTTATGAGTATACCCAAAATACAACAACAGCAAACAATGCACTTTATTTGTTAGGAAATGTTGAGGATTTCAAGCAGTCTACAACATCATTAGGGATTGATGACAATGCTTTTAAGGCATCCATTAAAATACATCCTACAATGGTTTCGGATTTTATAAACGTAACCATGAAAAATGGCTTGTCTGAGGTTAATTTTGAAATTTATAATCTTCTTGGAAAGAAAATTAGCCATGGAACTTTAAACAATAATATCATTAAAGTTTCAGATTTGGCTTCGGGCATTTATTTACTTAAATTCAAGAAGGATAATCAAAATGCTATATTTAAATTTGTTAGACAATAATCAATAATTAAAAGCCAATTCTAATTTTAGAATTGGCTTTTTAAAATACTATTAGTTAACTGATTTTTAAAAACAATATTTATTTTCAGCTTTTACTTTTTCTGCAATGGCAATTCGTAAGTCCACGATATCCGGATAGTTTGCGTATTTAACAAAACGTTTTAATCCCATAAGCAACATGCGTTGCTCGTCTCCTTCAGCAAAAGAGATAATACTTTCTTTTCCGTTTTTCTCAACAATGGAAACAGCGTTATACAAGTATAGCTTTGCCATGGCAATTTGTATGGCTTG
>JAGQYS010000110.1 GCA_020435965.1 Flavobacteriaceae bacterium
AGAACTTTATTTTTTGCAGCACCTAGTGCGCAAGAAACAGAAATAAAATTTGGACAAGATACCATGTTAGACGACATGCTATTGCCATTATACAAAAGAGATGCTCATTACATTAAATATCTTGTTGCATTATCTAAATCAAATAATTTCAATCAGTTATTCCCTGAATTTAATAGCTACATTATAAAAACTATTGATAAGATTTATGAGACAGACTTGAATCTGCATCAGGAACTTATGACTTTTGATCCAGAGGCTTATTTAAAATCGCTTAATGGTGTTTTGTATAATAACAATGCAGGCCAACCAATTGAAGTGATAAATGGTCTTTTCTTAAAGCAATTTGAAAAGGATTCATCAATAATCGAAAGTAAGAGTGATTTTGTTATTAAGGCTTCTAAAGTTATTGAAGGTAATAAACCATTAGTTTTGCCAGTAGAAATTTTAAATCTGCCATACATTTATACTGAAGATAAATGGGATAGTAAAACAAAAGTACCTTGCGAAGTTAATATTCCACTAAATCAACGGCAATTACCAGACCAAGGTGATAAATATCCTTATTTAACAATGAATGATTTTTTGACAGAATCAATCATTAAGTTACCTTACAAAATAGATAGTGATAAATTCTTAACCATTGGTGATGAGCAATATTTAATTCCACTACAACCACTCTTTTTTAATTATTTTTCTACAAAAGACTTATTAAATGGAAATCTAATTAAAATAAAGGAGCTTGCAGGAAGTAGTGTACAAGTAGAGTTAAACATTCCTATTAAAAAAGGTTTTATTTCATACACAAAAATCTATAACTTAAAATCGAATATCTCCGGTGAAAATAGGCAAGATAAAGGACGAATTATTGAGAAATCATTTGCTATGGCACTTTATCCCTTTAATAAAAGTGAGCAAACTAAAATTAATTATACAGTTGGTTTAGCTGATATCTATCCCGATAGTTCTAGCAAACTTTCTGTTCAGTTATTCAAGGATTCCGATGTTAATGTTATTACACCTAGAAAAGTTAAAGAAAGGTCTAATAAGCCTTATGTAACTTCCCAAACAATAATTAATGAAGGTTTTGATACTATGGCTGTTACTTTAGGTAATAGTGTTAATTATCTAATACCTCTTTGGGAGGAATATACAGTTTCAGGGGGCGATGCCTATAAGTTTGCAATTGATTTTGGCACAACCAATACGCATATAGAATATGCTATTGAAGGACAAGGAAGTGCTAAAGCTTTTAATATTTCAGAAATAGATGAACAGATTGCGTTTTTAATGCCAGCGAATGCACCTCGTAGAACAGAAGCTATAAGAGATATAGAAGATGGGGAATCGTATTTAATGCAAGAAATAATACCGAAAAACATTGGTGAAAATGAAATGGTTAAATCTCCATTTAGATCTTGTTTAATTCAGAATAGTAATGTTAATTACGAGTTGGCAACTTTTACATTTGCAGATGCAAATATTGGATTTGAATACGAGAAAAAAGGTATTAGACCATACCTAAAAACGTTTACAAATTTAAAATGGTCAAATGAGGCCAATAATGAAAAGCAAGTCAAGCATTATATCGAAGAGTTATTAATGCTTTGTAAAAATAAAGTTTTAAAGAACAATGGCGATTTAAGTCAAACTAAAGTCATTTGGTTTTATCCAGTTAGTATGACGACAAATCATTTAAAAAGATTTAGAAGAATTTGGCAGGAATCCTTTGATGAGATTTTTAATATTTCTGAAGACAATTTATCTGATTTCCCAGAAAGTATTGCACCTTTTTATCATTACAAAAGTGATGGAAATATACGCACAGCGGCAAAACCTTCAGTTTCTATTGATATAGGTGGAGGCACGACGGATGTTATGATATATTTTGAAGAAAAACCACAATTAATCACCTCTTTTAAATTTGCTGGTAATGCAATTTTTGGTAATGGGTTTAATGGCAATATTAGTGCGAATGGATTTGTTCAAAAGTATAAAGAACAAATAGAGCATACATTGTCTCAAAATAAATTAGTCGAGGAAATTAAGATTCTAGAAAAAATTTATACTGATTACCAATCATCTACAGATTTGATAAATTTCTTATTCTCGTTAGAAGAGAATAAAAATATTAAAGAAAAGCATTTAGAAATTGACTTTGGCAAAAAACTATCCGATGATGATGATTTCAAAATTATATTCCTTTTGTTTTATACCTCAATAGTTTATCATATAGCAGAGTTCATGAAACTTAAAGGTATAGCCCATCCTAGAAATATTGTATTTAGTGGAACGGGTTCAAAAACATTAAAGATAGTAGATTCAAGTAAAAAATTAGACTCTCTAACAGAACTCTTTGAACGTATTTTTAACAAAGTCTATGATGTTAATGATTCTAAATTAACGCTTAAAACAAAAGAAAACCCTAAAGAAGTTACATGTAAAGGTGGTTTTAATATTGACAATGAATTAAACGGAATTAAGCATACAGATCTAATTGAAATCAATATAGGAAACCATGAAAGACCTATAGTTCAATCTAAATCGGATGGAACTGTTAATACAGTTTGTTATAAAGATATTGATGGCAATTACCTGAATGGAGTAATAAAAAATGTTAATGAATTTTATAAGTTGTTTAATGAGTTAATAATAGAATTAGATTTTAAAGGCGAATTTGGGGTTTCTAATAAATCTATTGAAAAATTTAATGAAATTAAATCACACGATCAGCTAGATTATTTGATGCAAGGAGTGAAATCGCTAGAAGAAGATTCAACACCAGATGAACCTGTGGCACAAAGTTTATTCTTTTTTCCTTTAATAGGTTTATTATATGATTTGGCTTCAGCAATTAATGAATCCTAATACTTGACTTTTTATGAATATATTTTATTTAATATTAGCATACGTGAGTCCTTTGTTAGATGTTAGTAATAATTTGGTGCCACAAGAAATTAAAACAAATACTAGTGTAGCGTCATTTAATTTTTTAGATATTATTTTTTATTTAATTTTTGGATTATCTATCCTTTTGAATATTGTTTTTATACTGAACAGAGTAAATAATAATTCAAGACAAAAGTCCAAGTCAACAAAAAAACATGATAATGACTTCGAGAATTTTTATATAATTGAAAATAGTTCTTTAAAAAATAAAATAAGTAGTCTAGAAAATAAATTACACGCATTTCAAAAATCTAATAAACTGAGTTCCGAAAGTAAGTACAATAATCTTGAGAAGATAGAGGAAAATCAACCTATTCAATCACCGATAAAAACACAACTTATTGAAGATGAAAAACCACAAACAGTTGATTTTGAAATGCCTAAACCTATTGCCATATATTTACCTTCTCCTTTTGAAAATAATAGATTTTCTATAGAAGATGTTAGTAACGAACAAATGCCAACCTCGTTATATCAAATAATATTAGATGCTTCAAATACCACTGGAAAACTATTAATAATAGAAAATGCCGATTTCACAAGGGCTTTAAATTCTCCTGATCATTATTTAGAAAAAGCTTGTATTTATGAAAATGCTTTTAGCCCTAATGCCAATGGGATAAATATTGTCGAACCAGGAAAAGTTAAATTAGAGAATCAAGATTGGTTGATTACTCAAAAAATCAAAATTAAGTTTATTTAAGTATGTACGATGTTAAGTTTATAGAAACTGTAGTAATATCTGGTTTAATCGCAGTTCAGTTGTATCTAGCATTTAGGTTATATGTCAAAATTATTTCATATAAATCTATTTTTTCAAAAATGCCTTTTATAGCTCAAAAAAACGTTACTGTAGACGTTTATAATGAAGGTAATGTTTCGGAAATATTATCAGAAGAGGATATCGATGATGATGAATTAAAAACGGAAATAGCATATCTAAAAAGTACATCTTCCAATAAAACTGTATCAAGTATTTCAACTACAATAAATACGTACCTCATTAAAAATAAAGGAGCCTCAATAGACTTTCATATTCTTAAAGATATTGCAGACAGGTATATTGAAATTGTTGAAGATGAGATTAATAACCGGATTCCTGCTCCATTGTATATTGGGCTTGCAGCTACTATGCTAGGAATTATTCTTGGTCTTTTTGCTATTAATTTTAATGTTACTAATGATAGTTCATCATTGGCTTTAGAGGCCATTAAACCATTAATAGATGGCGTTAAAATAGCAATGGCTGCATCAGTTACAGGACTAATAATAACTACAATATTTTCTGTAAGTATTTTTAAAAAAGCCAAGTCTCAAGTTGAAGAAGGAAAGAATGAGTTTCTATCTCTTTTGCAGTCGGAACTCTTGCCAAAAATGAATAGGTCTAAATTACCAGAAGTTCATACGCTTTCAACTAAATTAGATGCGTTTTCTAGAAACACATCTAGCGTAGTTTCAAAATTAGATGGAATTGTTAAAAACTCTTCAGATGCGGTCTTTAGGGAACAAAAGTTAATAGAACAAATAAAAAGTCTTGATGTAAAAAAAGTTGCTTCTGTTAATATTGATGTATTTAATCAGTTGGAAGGCATGATGGGCTCTTTTCAGGATTTTGCTAAATATTACAATAAACTAGATAAATCTCTATTAAATACTACAGATTTGCTTCGACATCTTGAGAGTTTTGTTGCGAACACTCATAACATTAATAGTGTTCTGGAAAGCATTAAAAATAATATCTCTAGAAGTGATAAAGCAACAGAGTTTTTCAATTCACATATTGAATCTTTTTCCCGTTATGGCGATGCTGTAAACGAGGCTGTGGCGAATACTGACTCCAAAATGTCTAAAGCAATTCATGAACTTGTAGAGTTGGCAAATAAACAATTTGAATCATTTAACGAAGCAATTGCAGGCTATGATTCTAAATTAACTTTAGCTTTTAATAAGTCTATTGAGAATTTCACCCAATCAATGGATCATCAAGTAAAAAGAACGGAAGAGGCATTTAACACGGCTAGGCCTAAATTTGAAAAACTAAATAAACTTGATAAACTTGATGATATTGAAAAGAGATTGATTAACCTTGAGAGCAAATTAAGCGATGTAATAAGTAGTGGCAATAAAAGTATTGTTACCGCATTAGATTCAATTAAATTCACTACTTCTTCTAACGGTGAAATTGAAGAGAATCTTCCTGAAAACCTGAAGCCATCAATTTTGCCAAAATTAATTATAAGCTTAAAGATTACGGCATATATTGTTGTTATTACTGGTGGTGTTTATTTTATCTACATGAATCGATAAAATGAAAAAAACAGGATTCTTTTGGGTAAGTTATGCCGATTTAATGACAAGTTTGTTTTTTGTTATGTTGGTTCTTTATGTTATTACGTTTGTAATACTACAGGTAGAACAAGGTAAAATAAAAGCTCAAAATGAACAATTAAAAAAAATACTTCAAATAGAAGAGCAATTTAAACCACTTCAAAATGATAATGATTTTTATTATTTGGAAAATTGCGAAAAATATGTTGCAAAAGATTTAATAGGCATTGAAATATTTGAATCTAATGAAACTGAAATAAAACCAGAACACGAGGTTTCAATAGTTAATGTTGGGCATAAAGTAAACTCCTTTTTAGAGAACATAAGTAAAAGTAATTCTAAATTTAGTTATTTATTGGTTATTGAAGGGAATATGGCTAATTCATGGGATAAACGGTTTAGTGAGGATTCTAATTATGGCTATAAAAAAAGTTATGAAAGAGCTTTAACTGTTTACGAATTATGGAATGATAAAGGCATTAATTTTAGAGATAAAAATGTTGAGGTTTTAATTTGTGGTAGTGGATTTAATGGTCTATGTAGAGATGATGTTGAAGAAAACAATAAGCGCTTTTCTATTCAAATTATCCCAAAAATTGCCAAGATTGATTATAACCTTGAAGAAAATGAATAAGATATTAAAAGTAATCTGCACTTCTTTAAGTTTAATATTTTTACTGATACTTCAATCCTGTGTAGGTTGTTCCAATTCTGGGCGTGCTAAAATTATAGCCAAAGCCAAGTCTGAAGCTGCAAAGAGCAAAACGATACCTGAACCAAACACAATGATTAAGGATGTAGTACCTGAAATCGTGAAAATAGAAGATATTGTTACACAAAAAGAAGAAAAATCAATAAAGAAGGAATTAATAAAAAATAAAATTCCTCCAGCAAAAGGAAACTTAATTCAGGTAGAAGGTTTGGTTCTGAAAGAAGTTATGGAATTAAACATAAAACTAAAGACTTCTCAATCTCAAGTTGAGCAAATTTTTGCAATGCAAAATTATGTGTACTCTAATTGGCATTATATTTTTGATCCAGATACAGGAAGTGATACATGGCGATCAGCAGAGGCAACTCTTTCTCTAAAATATCAAGGTCAATATTCTGGTGATTGTGACGATTTTGCAATTTTATTAGCCTCTATGGCTAGGCAAATTGGTTTAAAGTCACGTATGGTAGGTGGTTTTGATAAGGGGGAAGGACATGCATTTGCTGAATTCTTGCTTCCAGATGGAACATTGGCACCTTCACAACTTAACCGTTTAGACTATAGAAAAGATTATAGTGGTATATGGATAAGTTTAGATTGGTTTAAAGGTTCAGAGCATAATAGGTTTACGCATGATATTCGCATATTTGATGAAATATAATCTATAATGAGAGATAGTTTTCCAAATATTTTTTTCCTTTTCATTTTTGTTGGATTAATATCATGTACTTCAAATAGTAAACGAGCATCAATTAAAAAAATAGATGCTAATATTTCAATTGTTAAAGAAAATTATATTTTAAGTAATCAGGAAAGTGATAAATCATTAATTTCTGATTCTAAATCAATAAAATTAGTCTCCTGGAACATCCAAGAC
>JAGQYS010000007.1 GCA_020435965.1 Flavobacteriaceae bacterium
CTTCACTCCATGTTTTGCGCTTCAAGACATTAATAAGGATGTTACTTATCTAGAGGAACGTACAGTTTTAGGTGAACCAATAACCTTAGAAGCTGTAAAAATATTTGAAAATTATAATCCTGATAGTTTACCTAATAATGAAGAACCAGCAGCTGTAAAAAAAATACACTCTTTTGAAGGTACAGTTATGCCACAGGCATTCCCCAAAGTGCGATTGGAGCTAAGCCCTAAAGATGCTCAAGGAAATATTATTGAAGGTATATCAATAGGTAATTTTGAAATCACCGATAATGGGCAAACTGTTTCAGGTTGGATGAATCAAAATGTGCTTTCACCCAAAATTTTATTGTTATATGATACTTCGGCAAGTATGCCTGGAGAATATGCTGGCAAACAGATTAAATTGTTTTTAAAAAATACAGAAGGTGCAATAAAAGTAGCGTACCCAAAGGCTAAAGTAATATTGCAGCAAACAGGATCAAATATTTATACAGCTTTGCTAAAGGCAAAACAATTGGACGTTGACCTTATACTTTATGCAACTGATGGTGATAATAATGATTTATTTGACCCTTCGTACACGCCTATATATGAAGCTGGACCACCTGCAATTTTCCTTAACGTAAAACCTCAAGGTACTATCTATCAATACCTAAGGGATAATATGGATTTTATTGAAATTGCAGCTGATAATCAGGAGCTTACTATAACCGAAATCACTAAAATTATAGATGGTTTAAAGTTTCCTACTTATGTAGTAACATATTCTGCTTTTGGTGAAAAAGACGCACATAATGTAGAAGTTAAAATAAAAGACACAACGCATAAAGTTAATTTAAATTATAAGTTTCCAGAGCCCAGCGACCATCTTTTGGGCAATCGTATGGTTGGACTTTATCTCACCATAAAGCGATTAGGAAAAAACCCTATTAAACGTGTGTTAGCAGGTTATGAACCTCAAAACGATTTTTATGCTAATCCAACCCAACTTACCCGAAAAATGATAGATGAAGTGCATGAAATGCTTCTTGGAGGTGCAGTTATGGCTTTTGAACGAGAAGCACCAACACTTTCTATTCAGCTAACTGAGTATTTACAAACATTAATGAGTAATCAAAACTGGTTTGAAGCATATCAAGAAGGCAATATTAAAACAGCGGTTGAAGAAATGGGTAAAGGGGGTTTTAGTTATCCTCCTATATTATTGAGTATGTTGCAACCTATCCAAAAAAATGTAACAGAGCAAGCCATAACCTATCCAAACGGATTTAGATCTTGTATTGTCAAAGTTTCTCCAGGATTTTACAATAAGGAAACCAAGACTTCTTTCGATTTTTTACCAACTTCAGAATACCAAACTGTATGTAGAAGTGGAACTGGAAATTTTGAAGAAACCCTAAAGAAAACAGCTCAATTAGCAATTTTAGAAGGTTACGTGTTTGAAGATAGTGCCTATTCTCAACTCAAAGAAAAACCGTTACTACTAAATAAAGCAATGGGACATGATGAACGTTTCAGTTCGCAAGTTCTTGGAAGTGATTATCATTATTATGGTAAACAAATCTTTGGAGGAGGTATTTTAAAACTTTTTGATACATCACTACAAGTAAAATCATTTTGGAAAATAGATCCAATTAAAGGAGAACTCTATGGTATTTTACCAAATCAAACAGGTGGTGGTACACGAACCACTTATGTACAATTGATGGAATTGGATAATGTTGTACAAGGTTATAAAGAAGTGTTATCTGCTATGAATGTGGGACTTACTGTTACAGGGCTTGGAAATTTACCTTTAGGTTTAGTAGCCACATATAGTTTAACCTTGGTAAAATTATATGCACTAGCATCTCAAGCTTTGATATTAATGAATACAACAGGCATGGATGAAGATTTAACTATTGCACTCCAAGCTTTAGCCTGCGATTTATATAAGGAAATACTATATGATTCTTTTTATGGAATAGGAACAGCTGCCAGCACCATAGAAAACCTAATTGGAGCTATGGGAGGAATAAACGGAAAAGACTTTTCATTTTTTAAATGCTAAACATAACAACTTAAAATAATTCAATATGAAAATTAAAAAACACTTTATTACTCTCTTAACAGCAATTCTATGTTTTAGTTGCGGAAATGAGCCTAAGAAGCAAACAAATCAAAAAACCAATTCGGTAGTAGAAAAAGTAAAAACAGGCAACAATTTTGTAAAAGGTGCCAGAGATTTAGCAGCAGCTTCTGAGGCTTTAAAAGAACTCACACCAATTTCTACAGAAACCTTAAAAGCATTCTTTCCAGAAACTATTTATGGTATGCCAAAAACCAATAGTAATGCCTTGGATATGGCAGGTGCTTCAACAGCTTTTGCAACTTATGGTCAAAATACTAGTAAACAAATAAAATTAAGAATCTTAGATGGAGCAGGAGAAAAAGGTTCGGCAGCTACAGGCGTTTATAGAGCTATTAAATATGACAAAACCAATAAAGAAGCATATGGTGATTACATTAAAATAAAAGAATATGATAACACCATAGTAAAAGAACATTTCGATAAAAATCAAAAAAGATACACTTTAGAGTTTTTCTACAACGATCGCTTTGCAGTTAATTTACAAGTGACAGGATATCAACAAGAAGATGTTTGGAAGATTTTTAAAGAGTTTAAATTAAATCAACTTAGCAATTAAGCATTAAATCAAGTTATGAGAACATTAGTTTTTTTAGTTATTGGATTTACAACAATTTGTAATCTACAAGCACAGCATATTAATTGTCCAGGTTTATACCTTGATGCAGTAGAGATTGATTGTCCAGCAGGACCAAGTTTAATAATTTCTGTTAATTATCCACTACAAACAGAATTTGATTTAAAATTAATAAGAACCTCAACTGGCGAAATAGTTGAAGAGTTTACAGTAACAGACCCAGAGGGAACAAATAATAGTTTATTTGTGCATAATTTTGGAGTATTAGAAACGGGAAATTGGACAGTTACTTTAAATTCGTATGAGTATTATTGGGGAGGAGAGCTTATTTGTGAAGTAACAAAGCAAGTCGATTTAATGCCTTGCGGAACATTATCTGTTAAAGATACTGCACTTGAAGAAATTGCTCATTACCCAAATCCTGTTAAAAATAATATGACTTTAAAATTCTCATCAGGAAGTTCATATAAGGAATATAATCTGTCACTTTTTACTATTGAAGGGAAAATAGTGCTAAATTACAAAGCAACTCCTATTGAAGGTCATATAAAAATTTCTAATTTAAGTCACCTTATAAAAGGAATGTATATCCTTAAAATTGAAGATTCATCAAATAAAAACCACAAAAACTTCAAAATAATTAAAAAATAAAATCCATTGATATGACAATTAAACACTCTTTTAAATTTGTGATTTTTCTTGCAGTATTATTTTTAGTTAACTGCAAAAACGAAACAAAATCAGAATCTGATTCTGAACCAATTGCCGAAACACCATCGAATGTTATAGATATAGTAACCTTAAGTATGGAATTTCAAATGCCTGATACTATTCCGTCAGGATGGAATACTATTAAATATAGTAATAAAGCCAACGAAACACATTTTTATAGGTTTATTAAACTTCCTGAAGGAATAAACATAGATATTTATAAAAAGGAAGTGGATCCTGTTTTTGAGGAAGGTATGGGCCTTATAAACGAAGGAAAAACTGAAGAAGGATTTGCAGCCTTTAGCAAATTACCTGAATGGTTTAACAATGGAGTACCAAGTGGTGGTTCTGGACTTATTGCACCTAAAAGCGAAACTTTAAACACTTTGTATTTAAATTCAGGATTGTATATCGTAGAGTGTTATGTAAAAATGCCTAATGGAAAATTTCACTCTACAATGGGAATGATCAAACAAGTTTATGTTTCTGATAAAAAGAGTGAGATTGAACCGCCTGAAGCAAATAATACTATTGAGATAAAAGAAGACGGTTTTCATATTTCTGGCGACCTCAAAAAGGGAGAACATATATTTGAAGTAAATGTTGTAAATCAGAAACTTCATGAAAACTTTGCAACTTCAGATGTTCACCTTGTAAAACTAGAAAGCATAGCAGATATTAATGCTTTAGAAGCTTGGATGGTTTGGTATAATCCAAAAGGATTTATCACTCCTGTGCCAATGGGTGTTAAATTCTTAGGAGGTTTTAATGATGCTATTGAAGGTAGTAAAGGCTATTTTTATACCGATTTAAAACCAGGCAAATATGCTCTTATTGCCGAAGTACCAAACGCTAGAGAAAAAGGACTATTAAAAGAGTTTGAAGTAAAAGACTAATACTTTACGTACTCTATAATCTCTAAGCCATAACCAATCATACCAACACGTTTGGTTTGCTCACTATTGGAGATAAGTCTTAGTTTATGAATATTGAGATCATGTAGTATTTGGGCGCCAATACCAAAATCTTTAGAGTCCATTTCAATGGCAGGCGCTTTTACAACTTCGCCTTCAACTTGATTATCTTTTAGAGTAGCTAATCGTTTCAACAGATTCATGGATTGACTTTGCTGATTGATAAATACTATAGCACCTTTTCCGGCATCATTAATAACCTGGAACATGCTATCCAGTTTCTGGTCTGCATTATTGGTAAGGGTTCCTAAAATGTCGTTATTGACTAAAGTGGAATTAATACGAGTTAGGACATGCTCATTTGAACTCCACACACCCTTTGTTAATGCTATATGTATTTGATTGTTAGTGGTTTGTTGGTAGGCTCTTAAACGAAAACTTCCAAATCGAGTTTCAATTTGAAAATCTTCTTTTTTCTCGATTAAGGAGTCGTGTTCCATTCTGTAGGCCACTAAATCTTCAATAGAAATGATCTTTAAATCAAATTTTTTAGCAACGTCAACAAGTTGTGGTAAACGTGCCATGGTACCATCTTCATTTAAAATTTCAACCAGAATTCCAGCAGGTTTAAAACCAGCTAATCTTGCCAAATCTACAGCAGCTTCAGTATGACCAGTTCTACGTAAAACTCCACCATTTTTAGCTCTTAAGGGAAATATATGACCTGGACGACCTAAATCAAAAGGTTTGGTGTCATCATCTACAAGAGCTTTAATGGTTTTTGCTCTATCGTGTACAGAAATCCCAGTCGTGCAACCATGACCAATCAAATCAACAGACACTGTAAACTGAGTGTGGTGTAAAACTGTATTATTTTGGACCATCATGGTCAAATCTAATTCCTCACAACGATTTTCTGTTAAAGGCGCACAAATTAGGCCTCGACCATGTTGTGCCATAAAGTTGATCATTTTTGGCGTTACCTTTTCAGCAGCAGCAATAAAATCGCCTTCATTTTCTCTGTTTTCATCATCAACAACGATAATGACTTTACCTAAGCGAATATCATTAATAGCATCTTCTATGGTGTTGAGCTGTATTTTGTTGGAATTTTTAACTGTGTCCACCTGAATCATGATTGTTCAATTATTGTGCAAAGATATGGCTTAAAAATAAGTTACCTAATTTCTTTTAAATCTTCTTTCATTTTTCGGTTGAAATAGATGAAATATAAATAATAGAGAGGAATTCCTAAAATGACCAATAAAATACTGTTTGCCATAACCTTGCTACCTAAAACTTTATAGAAACTTGATTGGCTTGAGAGTGTTTTTACAAATGAAATAAGATAGAGTATAGTGGCTAATATACCTATTCCAAGTAGTGTTTTTCCTAGTGATGGAAAGCCATTGTTGTTTAGTATGGCTCCAGAAAGATCAAAAATTAGTGCTATGATATATAAAAACAATCCCATCCTGGAATTTTCCTCATAGTTGTTTTTATAACGTAAGGCGCTTTCAAATTTCTCGTTTGCCAAGTTTCCTCCAAAACGAAGTTCTTCTTCTGTAATACCTCTTAGGTTAAGTATCTGTAAGGCTGTATTTTTGTAAGTTCTATCTAAATCATATTGCCTGTAATTTTTTAAGAGGTCAATCAATTTATTATCTGAATAATCATTGAGCTTAATAAATGCTGATGAATTTTCTTCAAAAGTTTGTAAACCTATATCATCGTCATCACGTTTTGCATTAACCAAGCGCTTAATTGGTTGTAAAATACTGTCAAAATCCAATAAACTCCTATCTTTGGTGGCTCTACTTGTTAAATAAATACTTATTGGTAGCATGATAACTGTTGAAAGCCATGTTGCTATTAGTGGATTTAAACTATCATCTTCAGCACTGTTTTTAGCAAAAATTCCTATAAAGTGATAGGTCAAGAAAAAGGAAATTGCAATGATGATTGGCAAGCCAATACCTCCTTTTTTAATCAATGCACCTAAAGGAGCTCCTATAAAGAACAAAATAATACAGGCAATGGCCAATGCGAATTTTTCGTGCAATGCAATGACGTGCTTGTTTATTTTTTTCTGACTTTCAAAAAAGGTTTTCTGTTTTATGGTAATAATCTGATTTGTACTGTTTATGGAATTAATGGCAAGGTCTAATAATTGTACTTTTTTCTTTGCGTCAAAAAGATCTAAAAAATTATCATCATTATATTGTTTATCCTTTACAGGATCAATATTTAGGTTTAGCGTAGAGGCAGTTGAGCGATTGTACATGTTTACGGCAAAAGCATCATAATCTTTATTTTGCTCGGTATTTAGTGAATCAATGGTGTAGTTTAAATCTCTTACGCCAAGCATGGTGTATTTGGTTATATCACTGTTTTGCTCATCAAAATCTACGTTATTTATTTCGGCAAGATCGATGTTTAGGGTTAAGGTTTCGAAGGAACTTTTAATATTCGGAACTTTTCTACGCTCTTCCAATTCTTTGGGTTGCAGATCATCATAATAGTTACCATTATGTAGCACTAATTGTAACACATCAGAATCTTCGCTACTTGTTAATTCGCCAGTTTCAGAAGCATAAACTGTATGGTTTCCAGGAAGATTTCCTTTTTTTTGGTGAATAAGCACACTATCTAAATATTGACCTCTATCGCCACTTTTTTTATCAACTTTTATATTGATATTACCAATTTGATTGAATTGTCCTTCAGCTATAATCATGGCTGGTTTTACTTTGGCAATGTTTCTTCTGAGGTTGTGAAAGTTTAGTTCGGCAGCTGGTATTATATTGTTTGCAAAGAAAAATGTGATAACAGATAACCCTATTATAAAAATACTTAAACTTCTCATGGCGCGTTGCAGGGACACACCTGTAGATTTCATTGCTGCAAACTCATAATTCTCGGCAAAACCACCAAAAACCATTATAGATGACAACAAAATAGTTAGCGGAAGAACTAAAACAACAAGTCTTGGTGTAACAAAAATCAAGAATTTTATAATAACATCAATTTCCAGATCTTTTCCTGCAAGTTCAGTGATATAAAGCCAAACAGATTGTAAAACAAAAATCAGCATGAGAATAATAAACACGCTGAAAAAGGTTTTTAAATAGGTAGTAAGTATGTATCTGTCTAGTAGTTTCACAAAGGTTTGAGCCTAATCAATTTTGTTGATGTAATAATCTTTGTACTTCGTTTTATCAAAAGTAAACAAGGTTTTTGACAAGGGCTCATTGGTTTTAAAAGAATTAACAGTTAGTGTGGTTTTTGTTTTGTTTGCACCAACTTCTATTAGGTTGTAAATGTGTTTTGTATTGATGTCAATGCCCAGAAGAACATGGTTTATTTCTGTATTGCTATCAATAGGTGTAAGTTTTACATACTGTATTTTCCTGCCATTTACATTCTGAACAATATCCATTTTGTAGTTGTAACCATCTTCGTAAAAAGACAGCATTTTGCTTGGTGTAATTGTGTTTTCATCTTGAGAGTTTTCAGAAGAAATGGTAACTTCTTCGTCTTCTGGGCTAATGCTATACAAGATTTTTCCATCAAAAATTCTAGTAACTCCCATGATGTTCAATAAGTATTTGTCGCCTTGTAAAACAACATTTCCTCTAGTTTCTTGGTTAATATCTTCTTCCATATTCACTAAGACGTACTTGAAATCTATAGAGATGTTATTGTAGCTTTTTACCTTAGTAGAAACTTCGTCCAATAATTTTTTTGCATCGTTTTGTGCAAAAGATGTAAAACTTACTAAAACCAAAAGTGTAACTAATATCTGTTTCATTTTTATTGAATTAAATGCCATTTCGTTCATTTTCTAATAATTGCTCAAGAGATGCTAAATCAGGAACCAATACTTGTCGTGCTTTGCTTCCTTCAAAGTGTCCAACAATTCCTGCTGCTTCCAATTGGTCAATCAATCGACCTGCACGATTATAACCTAATTTAAGTTTGCGTTGTAGCAATGATGCTGAACCTTGTTGTGCAATCACGATAATTTCAGCAGCTTCATTAAATAGCTGATCTCTTTCGGAAATATCTATATCAAGACTTGTGCCACTTTCTTCGCCAATATATTCTGGTAAAAGGTGAGCATCAGGATAGGCTTTTTGAGAACCAATAAATTCTGTTATACGTTCAACTTCAGGAGTATCAACAAAAGCACATTGAATCCTTGTCATGTCATTGCCTTGAGTAAATAACATATCTCCACGACCAATAAGTTGGTCTGCACCTGAGCCATCCAGAATAGTTCTTGAATCAATTTTTGAAGTAACCCTAAATGCTATTCGAGCAGGGAAATTCGCCTTGATTAAACCTGTAATCACATTTACAGAAGGTCGCTGAGTAGCAATAATTAAGTGAATACCAATTGCTCTAGCTAATTGCGCTAAACGAGCTATTGGAGTTTCAACTTCTTTTCCTGCGGTCATGATTAAATCTGCAAACTCATCAACCACTAAAATAATGTATGGTAAATACACATGGCCATCGTTAGGATTTAGTTTGCGTGCTTTGAATTTTTCGTTGTATTCAGCAATATTCCTGCAAAAAGCGTTTTTAAGCAAATCGTAACGATTGTCCATTTCAATACATAAAGAGTTGAGTGTATTGATAACCTTTGTATTATCTGTTATTATGGCTTCCTCACTATCTGGAAGCTTTGCCAAGTAATGACGCTCAATTTTATTAAACAACGTAAGTTCGACTTTCTTAGGATCAACCAATACAAACTTAACTTCTGCTGGATGTTTTTTGTACAACAATGAGGTTAGCACAGCGTTCAGTCCAACAGATTTACCTTGTCCAGTAGCACCAGCCATAAGTAAGTGAGGCATTTTGGCAAGGTCTACAACGAAAGTTTCGTTACTTATGGTTTTGCCTAAAGCAATAGGTAATTGCATCTCGGATTTCTGAAATTTTTGCGATGCAATTACTGAACGCATTGATACTATTGTTGCATTTTTATTTGGCACTTCAATACCAATTGTTCCTTTTCCAGGAATTGGAGCAATGATCCTGATACCTAATGCTGATAGCGATAGTGCAATATCATCCTCTAGGTTTTTTATTTTAGAAATACGTATTCCTGCTTCTGGAACTATTTCGTAAAGTGTTACAGTTGGTCCAATAGTGGCTTTAATACTTGCAATTCCAATTTTGTAATTGCTTAGTGTTTCAACAATCCTGTTTTTATTTTCTTCTAATTCTTCCTGATTTATGGTAATGCTTTCGCTATCGTATTTTTTTAATAAATCTAAAGACGGAAATTGATAGTTGCTCAATTCTAATGTTGGGTCAAAACGACCAAAATCTTCTACCAATTTATCAGCTAGGTTATCTGTTTCTGATGTTTCTTCAGTAACGGATTCTACAGTCATTTCTAAATCATCTTCTTCGTCAGTTACTTCTATCTCAAGATTTTTATCATCTTTTTCGTTTAAAGTAGAATGATGCTTAATAGTTGGTTCTAAGTCCTCAAGAGGAATTTCAAAAGCAGATTTTATAGCTTCAGCTTCTTCAGAAAGGTTATTATCCAAAGGAACATAAGAAGTATTGTCATCAGGTTCAGAATTTGAAGCAAATTCACCTTTAATTTCTCTTTTCGCTTTTTTAAAGAAACCAATAAAGTGTTCTGGAGTTAATTTATATCTGATGGCTAAATACGTGATTAAGCAGAGTAGGAGAAGTAGTGCAGTTCCAATTTTACCAATGTAATCTTGGAAAAAATCATTCATTTCATAACCAATTCTACCACCTAATAAAGGATTTGAATCTGAAAAGTATCCGAAAAAAACAGACAACCAAATAATTACGATAGTTCCCCAAAACCAATGTTTGCCAAGTTTGGCCTTTTTAATGTTGAGTAAAACGTAAATACCAGAGATAAAAATAAGACCTGAAAAAATAAATGAAGCAATACCAAATCCTTTGTAAATAAACAAGTCGCTTACCCAAGCACCAACTTTGTTGAGCCAGTTTTCAGCTTGAACATTTCTTACTGAGAATTCGCTTATGATACTTTGGTCAGCCTTTCCTGTAAACAAAAAAGAAAGAAACGCAATAAATAGAAGTATGCCAAGAATCAAAAGCAAACTACCAAACACTAATTTTTGCTGATTAGATAAGGTGAAATTTGGTTTTTTTATTTTGGTGGTTGTCTTTTTTTTTGTGGTTTTATTACTGGTTTTCTTTTTGGCCATTAATCCCTTTTAATATTGAACAAAAATACAAATTACAAACGTTTATCCTACACCATATAGTATTTAAAAAATCTTAGGAAGATAAATTATTAAACCTATTATTATTGCTGCGATTGCAAATATAAAAACTGCACCTGCCGAAATGTCTTTAATAAGCCCAATTTTTTTGTGATATTCAGGGTGTATAAAGTTTGCTATTTCTTCAATAGCAGTATTTAGGCCTTCAAAAGCCATGATAAGTGCTATTACCAAAATCTGTATCATCCACTCTGTGGTTGATAGCTCAAAATAGAAACCTGCAATGGTAATAATAATACCAATTGCAAATTGCACTTTTATGCTAGCTTCTGTGGCTATAAGATAGTAAGCACCTTTAAAAGCGTAACCAATGCTTTTAATCCTATTAACAAAGAAAGACTCCTTTTTAGGCATATAGTTTTATTTAGTTAAAATTAATAATAATCATATGTATAATTATGGTTTGAAGCATATTTTATTATCAGTTTAGTTAAATTTATTATAATTAAAATTATTATTGTTTAATAATATTGTAAATTTATTAAACAAAATAACTAAAACAAAAATTGTTATGAAAAAGAAAAATTTATTTAAAACTATTGTTACTTTCTCTTTATTATTTGTAGGTAATGTATTTGCACAAGACAAGAACATTGTTGAGACTGCTGTGGCATCAAAAGATCATACAACTTTGGTAGCTGCTGTAAAAGCAGCAGACCTAGTAGGTGTTTTATCTGGAGAGGGTCCTTTTACTGTATTTGCTCCAACAAATGGAGCCTTTGCAAAATTGCCAGCAGGGACTGTAGAATCTTTATTGAAAACAGAAAATAAAGAAAAATTACAAGCTGTATTAACCTACCATGTCATTGCTGGTAAGTTTACAGCTAAAGATGTCATCGGATTAATCAGAAAAGGTAGTGGTAAAGCTGTTATACCTACTGTAAATGGTGGTAGTCTGACTGCCATGATGATGGATGGATCTGTTTACATTTCAGATGAAAACGGAAACAAGGCAAAAGTTACTGCTGCAGATCTAAATAACACTAATGGTGTAATTCACGTAATCGATTCGGTTGTTTTACCGAAATAGTAGATTTTTGGTTAGTAGCAAAAAGCCTCTTCGTTAGAAGAGGTTTTTTTATATATTATCAATTGCTTTTAAAGATTCAGAATAATTAGGTTCATCAACTATTTCAGGCACTTGTTCAGTATAATGAACAATTCCGTTTTCGTCTAAAACAATAACACATCTTGAATGTAGTGCTTCTAGAGGTCCATTTATGAAATCTAAACCGTAATTTTTCCCAAAACTTCCATCTTTGTAATCAGAAAGTGTAATGACGTTATTAAGCCCTTCAGCGCCACAAAATCTTGATAAAGCAAAAGGCAAATCCCTTGATATACATAGCACTTTTGTATTTTTCATTTCCGCTGCTTCTTTGTTGTATTCCCTTGTAGATTGTGCACAAGTCCCAGTGTCAATGCTTGGGAAAATGTTAAGCACAAGCTTAGTGCCTTTAAAATCTGAAAGCGTTTTGGTTGAAAGATCATTTGCTGTTAGTTTAAAATCTGGAGCCTTACTGCCTATCTTAGGTAAATTTCCAGAAGTTTGAATTTGGTTTCCTTTTAATGTTACTGTAGCCATTGTTTAAAATTTTAAGATAAAAGTAATGTATTTAAAGTGCTTTAACAACCTTATTTTTAAATGTTAATAGATAGTCTTTTTCTATTTTAATATAGTAACAATCAATTTTGTTGATGCCTTATAAAATGCTAAATTTAGTGATTATATAAGAAAAACAACAACTATGGAAAACAATAAAATGAATGGAGGCATCAGTAAGTGTCCTTTTCACAATGGGGATTTAAAAGAAATTGGAGGTCGTGGCACTAGCAATAGAGATTGGTGGCCAAATGAACTAAAATTAAACATATTGCGCCAGAATGCACCAAAATCAAATCCAATGGGAGAAGATTTTGATTATGCTAAAGCATTCAATAGTATTGATTATGCTGAGTTAAAGCAAGATGTTATAAACCTAATGACAGATTCACAAGATTGGTGGCCAGCAGATTATGGTCATTATGGCGGACTCATGATTCGATTAGCTTGGCACAGTGCTGGTACTTATCGCGTTGGTGATGGTAGAGGAGGAGCAGGTTCAGGATCGCATCGATTTGCTCCATTAAACAGTTGGCCTGACAATGGTAATTTAGATAAAGCACGATTGTTGTTGTGGCCTGTGAAAAAGAAATATGGTAATAAAATTTCTTGGGCAGATCTTATGATTCTCGCTGGAAACTGCGCATTAGATTCAATGGGTTTTAAAACCTTTGGGTTTGCTGGTGGACGTGAAGATGTTTGGGAGCCAGAACAGGATATTTATTGGGGAAGTGAGAATCAATGGTTGGGCAATGATGAACGTTATGATACTAGCGATGGCGAACTTGAAGGTCAGTTGGGAGCAGTGCACATGGGACTCATTTATGTAAATCCTGAAGGACCAAACGGAAACCCAGATCCTTTAAAGTCTGCACATGATATTAAAATCACTTTTGGACGTATGGCAATGAACGATGAAGAAACTGTAGCTTTAATAGCTGGAGGACATACCTTTGGAAAAGCTCATGGTGCAGCTGATCCTGGAAAGTATGTTGGTGCAGAACCTCATGGAGCACCAATTGAACAAATGAGCACTGGATGGAAAAATACTTTTGGAACTGGAGTTTTGGACGATGCCATTACAAGTGGTTTAGAAGGCGCTTGGACACCTAACCCAACGCAATGGGATCATGATTATTTTGATGTATTATTGAATTACGATTGGGAATTGACAAAAAGTCCAGCTGGAGCACACCAATGGACACCAACTGTTGCTTCAAATGCTAGAATGGCTCCTAAAGCAGGAAATCCAAATGGAAAACAAGCTTTAATGATGTCTACTGCTGATATGGCCTTGAAAATGGATCCAACATATAGAAAAATTTCAGAGCGTTTTCATAAAGACCATAAAGCATTTGAAGAAGCTTTTGCACGTGCTTGGTATAAGTTAACACATCGTGATATGGGACCAATAGATCGTTATTTAGGTCCTGAAGTTCCTAAAGAAGAATTACTATGGCAAGACCCAATTCCTAAGGTGAATTATAAATTATCAGATTCAGATATTGCTTCATTAAAGAACATGATTCTAGCTTCAGGTCTTACTGTGTCACAATTAGTAAAAACTGCTTGGGCTTCAGCATCAAGTTTTAGAGGTTCAGATATGCGAGGAGGAGCCAATGGAGGAAGAATCCGTTTAGAGCCTCAACGAAGTTGGGAGGTAAATAATCCTGCCGAATTAAATAAAGTTTTAAATGTTCTAGAAGGAATAAAAAAAGATTTTAACGGAAACATTTCAATGGCTGATTTAATAGTTTTAGCAGGAAATGTTGGTGTAGAAGAAGCTGCTAAAAAAGCTGGGCATAATGTTGCTGTTCCTTTTTCTCAAGGTAGAGGTGATGCTTCTCAAGAACAAACTGACTTAGAGTCTTTTGGGTATTTAGAACCTTTGGCTGATGGATTTAGAAATTTTATGAGATCGGATTTAAGCATTGCAGCCGAAGACATGTTGGTAGATCGTGCTAATTTGTTAACATTATCAATTCCTGAAATGACAGTACTAGTTGGTGGTTTACGTGTGTTAGGAGCTAATTATGATGGTTCTAACTATGGTGTGTTTACGGATAGCGTGGGAAGTTTAACCAATGATTTTTTTACTAATATTTTAGATTTTAGTTACACTTGGAATGCTACGTCTAGTGATGATAAGTTATTTGAAGGAAGAAATCGTAAAACAGGTAAAGTTAAATTTAAAGGAACGCGAGCAGACTTAATTTTTGGCTCAAATACCGAATTAAGAGCAGTTTGTGAGGTGTATGGAGCAAATGATGGTCAGGAAAAGTTTGTGAAAGACTTTGTTGCAGCTTGGACTAAGGTTATGAACTTAGATCGTTTTGATTTAAGATAGAATATTCTATAAATATAAAAAAGCCTACTAATTTTAGTAGGCTTTTTTATTTGTATGTTCTTATCTCTTAGTTCATGTGTTTCTCTAAAAACTCAGCAGTCGATTTGTGATCTGCTTTCATGCCTTGATTTCCTTTGTTCCAGTTTGCAGGACAAACCTCACCATTTTCTTCAACAAATTGTAAAGCATCAACCATACGTAAGGCTTCATCAACATTTCTACCTAATGGTAAATCGTTTACAATTTGATGACGTACAATACCTTCTTTATCAATTAGGAATAAACCTCTATAAGCAATCAATTCACCTTCAGCTTGCAGCATATCATTTTCATCATAATAGGTTTCTCCAGCCAACACATCGTAGTTAGCTGAAATAGTTTTGTTGGTGTCAGCTACTAAAGGATAAGTGATACCTTTGATGCCTCCTTTGTTTTTTTCCATTTGAAGCCATCCAAAATGAGATTGCTCAGTATCTGTTGATACAGCAATAACTTCAGTGTTTCTAGATTTAAACGCTTCAAGTTTTTCTTGAAAAGCATGCAATTCAGTTGGGCAAACAAAAGTAAAATCTTTTGGATAAAAGAATAATACTACGTGTTTTCCAGCAAATTGATCTAATGAAAAATCATCAATAAATTCGCAGCCATTTACTACTGCTTTTGCATTAAATTGAGGTGCTTTTTTACCTACTAATACAGCCATTTTTTATTTTATTTTTAATGTTAAAATTTAAATTTTGCTGCAAAGGTATGCATTGATACTAGAATAACAATGTCTAAGTATTTTAAAAATTTATGTAGGTATAGGTTTAATCTAACTTACCTCGTAACTGCTTGATTTTGATTTGGAATCCTGCAAAAATTAATGTCATAATTGGGCTTAACCAGTTGAAGATGGCAAAGAAGAAGTAATCAACAACAGGTACACCTAAAACACCACTTTGGTAAGCTCCGCAAGTATTCCAAGGCACTAAAACAGAGGTTACTGTTCCTGAATCTTCAAGAGTTCTACTAAGGTTTTCTGGCGCTAAGCCTCTGTCTTCATAAGCTTTTTTAAACATTTTCCCAGGAACTACTAGTGCTAAATATTGATCTGAAGCAGTAACGTTTAATGCCAAACAACTTGCAACTGTACTTGCAAATAAACCAAATGTTGTAGTAGCTAAGCTTAATAAAGCAGCACTAATTCTTGATAAAGCTCCAATAGCATCCATAACTCCACCAAAAACCATGGCGCAAATAATTAACCAAATGGTTCCTAGCATTCCTGCCATTCCACCAGCTGTAAATAATTCATTAAGCTCAGCACTAGATGTTACAACGGCAGAATCTACTGTCATAGCGTTCATAACACCTTTGTAAGCAGATTGAAATGTAAGACTATCTGCACCTGCAACAGAGGTAACTATTTCAGGTTGAGCAATTAATGCAGCAACTCCTCCTAAAAGCGTTCCTATTAACAAAGCAGTTAAAGGAGGTGTTTTTTTAACAATCATTACAATTACTGCTATTGGCACTAAAAATAACCAAGGCGTTACATTGAAAGCAGAATTGATGGCTACCAATTTATCTGAAATGTCTGGAGTTCCAGTAGTGTCAATGCTTAATCCGATAATTACAAACACAATTAAGGTTACAACTATTGTTGGAACTGTTGTCAATGCCATATATTTTATATGGTCAAATAATTCACCTCCAGCCATTGCAGGAGCTAAGTTGGTAGTATCGCTCATTGGAGACATTTTATCTCCAAAATAAGCTCCAGATAGAACAGCGCCTGCTGTCATTCCCATAGATATGCCTAAAGTGTCTCCAATTCCAACCAAGGCTATACCAACTGTTGCAGATGTTGTCCAACTACTTCCTGTGGCTATAGAAATGATAGCACAGATAATTACACAAGCTGCTAAAAATATAGTTGGATTTAAAATTTGCAATCCATAATAGATCATGGATGGAATAATGCCACTTATTAGCCATGTTCCAGCTAAAGCTCCAACCATTAAGAGAATTAGTATGGCACCTGTTGTCGATTTTACATTTTCGGCAACTTCTTCAAGCATTTGCTTATAAGATACTTTGTTAAAAAAGCCTACAATAGCAGCGACTGAAGCTCCTAAAAGTAGTATAAATTGATTACTTCCACTCAAAGCATCATCACCATATACATAAATGTTATAAGCAAGCATACCAACCAAAGCAATTACAGGAATTAGAGCTTCCCATATATTAAGTTCTACATTTTCAACGATATGTTCATCTTGAGGTACTCTAGGTTTAATGTCTTGGCTTTCCATAAATGATGTCTTAGTTTTTTTTGATTTGTAATGTTACGATTTTGTACAGAGGTTTCCAAATCGATTTTGTTATGTACATTTGCTGAACTCAAAAATGGATTCACTCACTCAAATAGTTTTAGGTGCTGCTTGTGGAGAAGCTGCTCTAGGTAAAAAAATAGGAAATAAAGCCTTATTGTTTGGTGCCATTGGTGGTACAATACCTGATTTAGATGTATTTGTAGGCCGATTGATTTATGATAACGAAATAGATATCATGGCCTTTCACAGAGGTTTTATGCATTCTATTTTGTTCACTATTATTGGCGCTTTTGTTTTTGGCTGGCTGGTTTTTAAATTATATAATAGAGGAATTCGGAAAAATACCACAAAGCAAAAAGACTGGATTTGGTTGTTCTTTTTATCATTATTTACACATCCAATATTAGACAGCTTTACACCTTATGGTACGCAATTGTTTGCGCCTTTTTCAAATTATAGAGTTGCCATAAATAATATTTCTGTAGTAGATCCAATCTATACAATCCCGTTTTTATTTTGCATGATTGTACTCATGTTTTATAGGCGAAATACATCAAAACGTAAGTTATGGTTAAAGCTGGGTTTAGGAATAAGTTCTGCTTATATGCTGTTAACTCTTGTGAATAAGGTTTATATTAATTCTGTTTACCAAAACTCTTTGAAAGATGAAGGCATAGTGTATTCAAGGTTTCAGACGCAACCATCGGTTTTAAATAATATTCTCTGGTATGGTGTCGCTGAAACTGAAACCGATTATTATGTTGGTTTTTATTCACTGTTCGATTCGCTTTCAAAAGTAAAAACATGGAATAAGCTACCTAAAAACCACCATTTAGCATCTACAGAAGATAAGGAAATTAATACTTTAGTTTGGTTTAGCAATGGCTATTACAACCTTATAGATAAAGGAGAAGGAGTTATAAGATATAATGATTTACGTTACCCTTCATTCGATAAAAACAATCCAAATAATGGGATTTTTAGTTTTACATTAAAAAAAATAGATAATCGTTGGGATGTGTTACCTTTTGATGGAAGACCACCTTCAAGCGAAGATTTTTCGTATTTCTGGGAACGAATGAAAGGGAAATAAAAGCCTCATCAAATTCTGGCAAGGCTAATGTTTTCTATACCAATTCTGAAGTTTTAGTTTCCAAAATGTTAAGCGTTTCCATGCACCTGCGCATCATATCGTATGTTCTTTCAATATCTGCATCCAAGCCAATGGAAAAACGAATCAATCCATCGCTCAATCCCATTGCTTCACGTTCATTATCAGGAATTTCAGAAGAGGTAGAACTACCAGGAGCAGAGAACAATGTTTTATAAAACCCTAAACTTACTGCTAGATATCCAAGATTTTTAGCTTGCATCATTTCCATCAATTCATTGGCTTTTTCAATAGAGCCAACATCAATGGTTAACATGCCTCCAAATCCGTATTTATCATACATCATGCTTTTAAAGAGTTCGTGTGAAGGATGCGATTTTAATCCTGGATACACAGTTTTTAAACCATCTTTTTCAAATCTTTTTGCTAAATACATAGCATTTTGGCTATGTTGTTGCATTCTAATGTGTAATGTTCTTAAATTTTTAAGTACAGAGGCAGAACGTAAGCTATCCATTGTAGAGCCAAGTAGCATACAAGCTCCATCATTAACGTTTCGTAAATCGTCAATAAATTCTTGAGTGCCACAAATAACTCCAGCAACAGTATCAGATGAACCATTGATGAATTTTGTTAAACTATGAACCACAATATCTGCTCCTAATTTTGCTGGTGAAATAGATAAAGGAGAGAAGGTATTGTCTACAACTAATTTTAGGTTGTATTTCTTAGCAATTTTGGCTAACCCAATTATGTCTGCTACTTCAAGCAAAGGGTTGCTAACAGATTCGCAGTATAATATTTTAGTGTTTTTAGTAATGGCTGCTTCAACTACATCTAATTTTGTGATATCAACAAAAGAGGTTTCAATATTAAATTTTGGAGCAAAATTCTTTAAAAATGCGTAAGTACCACCATAAATAGTTCTGCTGGATACAACATGGTCTCCAGCACCACAAAGTTGCATGATTACAGGAGTAATGGCACCCATTCCTGATGCAGTAACTGTTGCAGTTTCTGTGCCTTCCATTGCTGCCAATGCTTCGCCTAAATATAGGTTAGAAGGCGAGGAATGGCGCGAATATAAATAGCAACCATCAGCATTGCCTTCAAAGGTGTCAAACATTGTTTTTGCAGAAAGAAATGTATAAGTTGATGAATCTGAAATAGAAGGATTAACGCCTCCAAATTCACCAAAGTACTGTAAGTCTTGAATATTGTTTGCTGGTTTAAATGCCATGATCGTAAGATTTTTTGGTTTATTATAGTGTAAAATTCTAAATAATTAGATTAAAAATCAATGGATATATTATTATTTAGAAAATAAATCTATATTTACTATATTTACAATTGATATTTAACCAAATATATTTTAGAACCTTTATTAACTGAAAATTTTTCAATTATGACCTTTGATGCCATTGATAAAAAACTACTTGAGTTGCTTCAAACAGACAGTAAGCAAACCAATAAAGAGCTGTCCAATAAACTTAGTTTGTCTATCACAGCGGTTTATGAGCGTATTAAAAAGCTGGAGAACAATGGTGTTATCGATAAGTATGTGGCACTTATTAATAAAGAGAAAATTGATAAAGCCTTTGTTGCATTTTGTCACATAAAATTAGTGCAACATACACAGGAGTTTGTCACAAAATTTGAGAGAGAAGTTGTTAAAATAAATGAGGTATTAGAGTGTTATCACATTAGTGGCGATTATGATTATTTGCTTAAAGTGCATGTGAGTGACATGGAGGCATTTAGGGATTTTATGGTTAAAAAATTAACAACTATTAGTCATATTGGTAGTACTCATAGCATGTTTGTTATTAATGAAGTAAAGCGCACCACTGCAATTAGTATTTAAACACATGCAAAGTCATAGCTATAAGTTTATTGAGTTTTTCATAGCATTTATAGTTGTTCCTGTAAGTTTTGTTCTGGATTATCCAATTTTGATAAAGTTTTTAATTGGTATCGTAGGATTTATTTATATCATATTTGTGTTACTTCGAATTGAAAACAATCAATTCAAAATTGCTAAAAATCTTAATTGGAAATTGTTTTGGAAGCAAACCATGTTAAAGTTTGTCGCAGTAATCGTTTTAACAACGGTTTATGTTTGTATATATGATCAATCTAATCTCTTTGCGGTAGTTTTAAATAAGCCATTTCTGTGGTTTGCCATTATTTTTGCTTATAGTCTGTTTTCGGTATATCCACAAGAACTTATCTACAGAACGTTTTATTTTCAACGTTACCAAGCATTGTTTAAATCACCAAAAACATTAATCTTTATCAATGCCATTGTGTTTTGTTTGGCACATTTGTTTTTTAGAAACACTTTGGTACTTGTCTTAACTTTTTTAGGAGGTGTTTTATTTGGTTTTACCTTTTATAAAACAAAATCAACACTGTTAGTTACTGTTGAGCATGCTATTTATGGTTCTTGGTTGTTTACAGTTGGTATGGGAGAAATGCTTGGATTTCCGTCTTAATTATTTATAAAAAATCATTAAAAGTCATTCGTAAATAAGTTTACAAAGTCGTACTTTTGTGTTCGATTAAAAATGAACAACAAAAACAATTTTATGAATTCATACGATGTAGCAATAATAGGTTCTGGTCCTGGAGGATACGTAGCGGCAATACGATGTGCACAATTAGGCATGAAAACCGCAATAATTGAAAAATATTCAGTACTTGGAGGTACTTGTTTAAATGTTGGTTGTATTCCAAGTAAAGCCCTTTTAGACTCTTCTCATCATTACGAAGATGCTATCAAGCATTTTGCTGAACATGGTATCGAAATTCCTGGCGATGTTAAAGTGAATATCGAACAGATGATTGCTAGAAAACAATCAGTAGTTGACCAAACTACGAGTGGTATTGATTTCTTAATGAAGAAAAACAATATCGATGTGTATGAAGGGTTAGGAAGTTTTAAAGACGCCACACATATTACTATTTCCGGAAAGGAAACCACTGAAATAGAAGCTAAAAAAACAATTATAGCAACTGGAAGTAAACCTTCAAATTTGCCATTTATAAAGATTGACAAAGAGAGAGTTATAACTTCAACTGAAGCTTTAAAATTAAAAGAAATACCTAAGCATTTAATCGTTATTGGAGGAGGCGTTATTGGGTTGGAACTTGGTCAGGTTTACAGACGTTTAGGTTCAGAAGTAACTATAATTGAGTATATGGATAGAATTATTCCAACGATGGATTCTGGTCTTTCTAAAGAACTTAACAAAGTATTTAAAAAAGCGAAGTTTACCATGAACGTATCTCACAAAGTAAAATCTGTTGAGCGTCAAGGTGATGAAGTTATTGTAAAAGCTGATAATAAAAAAGGAGAAGAGGTTATCATAAAAGGCGATTATTGTTTGGTGTCTGTTGGTCGTCGTCCTTATACAGATGGATTAAACGCTGAAGCAGCAGGAGTAAAGCTTAATGATAGAGGTCAAGTGGAAGTTAATGAGCATTTACAAACCACTGCAAAAAATATATATGCTGTTGGCGATGTTATAAAAGGAGCGATGCTAGCTCATAAAGCCTCTGAAGAAGGCGTGCTTGTTGCTGAAATTTTGGCAGGACAAAAGCCACATATTGATTATAATTTAATTCCTGGAGTGGTTTATACTTGGCCAGAAGTGGCAAGTGTTGGCAAAACAGAAGAGCAACTTCAGGAAGCTGGAGTTGACTATAAAGCTGGACAATTTCCAATGCGTGCTTTAGGTAGAAGTAGAGCAAGTATGGATTTAGATGGTTTTGTAAAAGTTTTGGCAGATAAAAAAACAGACGAAATTTTAGGTGTACACATGATTGGAGCTAGAGCAGCAGATATGATTGCTGAAGCCGTTGTGGCTATGGAATACAGAGCATCAGCAGAAGATGTGTCGCGAATGTCTCATGCGCACCCAACATTCACAGAAGCTATTAAAGAAGCCGCTTTAGCAGCAACTGATGATAGAGCATTGCATTTCTAAGTTTCTGCACAAGCAGGAACCTCATAATAATAAAAAGCGAACTCATTGAGTTCGCTTTTTATTATTATGAGGTTTATGTCTGAATCTAAAAAATATTATTTCTAGCTTAATCTAAATGTTGCTATTTTAAAAATTCTACTGGTTCAAAACCCTTATTCTCAATTAACAGATTCTATAGGTGTAACTTAAATTTAATCTACAATTTTGCCATCAACCATAGTAAGTTTTCTATCTGCCATATTGGCTAACTCTTTATTATGAGTTACTATGACAAAAGTTTGTCCAAACTCATCGCGAAGTTTAAAAAAGAGGTTGTGCAAGTTTTCGGCAGATTCACTATCTAAATTACCTGAAGGTTCATCGGCAAAAATAACTTTAGGATTATTAATCAATGCTCTTGCAACTGCCACACGTTGTTGCTCACCACCTGAAAGCTCATTAGGTTTATGTGTTGAACGTTTTGATAAACCCAGAAAGTCAAGCAATTCTGCAGCTCTTTTTTCGGCAACTGACTTTGTTACACCTTTAATAAAAGCTGGCAAGCACACATTTTCTAAGGCTGTAAATTCTGGTAATAATTGGTGGAATTGAAAGATAAAACCCAAGGTTTCATTCCTGAATTTAGCTAGCTCTTTTTCTGATAGTTCAATAATGGATTTATCATTGATTTTAAGTTGAGGTTGCTCCTTTAAAGAAGCATAATCCAATGTGCCTAAAATTTGTAGTAAGGTTGTTTTTCCAGCACCAGAAGCACCAACAATAGAAACAATTTCTCCCTTTTTAATATGAAGATCCACACCTTTTAGCACGTGTAAATCTCCAAAGTATTTGTGAATGTTTTTTGCTTGGATCATTTAATTTAATCTAACGTAAAAATACAGAATTGTAAGGTATTCTTTTAAGAATTTTAAAAACTTATTAAATTAAACTATAATTTATGGCAAACTGTTTTCTGTGTCCTTTTTTTGAAACATCGTTTTTAGCGAATTATAATCTAAGAAATACACCATTTTTACAGAAAAAGTATGTTGAATATCTTGGTCAAATAAATCACTTAAGCTTTCGTTAAATGAATCCCTGGATTGAGATGTAGAATTGAACAACTGATTTCTGTATAAAGCTACTAATTGACTTCCAGGCGCAAATTGCCATTCGTAACTTAAATCTAAATTCCAGATATTAAAGTTTCTGTTTGGATCCAGATCTAAATTTGTGATGGTGTGTCCAGCATCAAGAGACTGTGAGCCATCTTGCTCTAAAGTATAGAGTTCTTCTTTGTTAGTCGCTGTTGACCAATAATTTCTAAACGACAATCTTAATGTGTTAAGTGAGTTGAAATTATAAATTCCAGAAATGCTATTTTCAACAGTTTTTTGATCTCGTTCAGCAAATATAATTTCATCATTATCTAATCTGGTAACATAGCCACGACTTCCTAATTTTCTTTCGTAATTAATATCGTATTCTAAAGTGAACTTATCATTAAATCGAAATTCAGGACCAATACTTATTCTGTATTCTTTAAAATCTCTATCCTTATCAAATAAAGTCGCATAGCTAAAGTTTCCTCTTGTAGATAGGGCTTTATTGCTATTAGTAAAGAAATACACTCGTCCGCTAACCCAGTTTTTAAATGTATAGAACCTATCGTTCTCTTGGTCTCTTGGTTCAAAATAATCACGTTGTTCACCTAATGAAGTTTCAAAATTGCCACCCATCCACATAAGGTTTTTTGTTCTGGCATTAACACTTACTTCTATACTGTTTCCTGTATAATCATTATTGCTGTGCCTCCAATTAAGTTTGCTTTCTAGCCGTATGTTAAAGCTGTTTAATATTCCTCTTGGTTCAAATGTTTGATACCTGAAGTTAGCCTCAAGATTTTTAAAGTTATTCCTGGTAGCAAACCCTAAATCGTTTACATCGTATTTGTCATCTCTTATACTTCCTTCAATTCCATATTGGTAAGTGCCACTAACTTTTCGTAATTGAAAACCAGCATCAAAACCTGTAGAGTTATCTCCTACAAGGTTAAGGTGACTCAATTTTCCTTGTCCGCTAAAATTGTACTTATTGGTTTTATCTGTTAAGTCAAAAAGTAAAGCAGTAGCATTTGCGTCTCTAAAATGACCTTCTCTTAAAACACTTGTGTTAATAAAAGTAACAGAAGAATTTTGATTGAATTGCTGGTCTAAAACAATGATGTTGTAATTAGCAAAAGGCTCAGTTACACGCTCTCTATAGGTTATGGTAGAATCTATCTTTTCATCATTGTTATCCAATGTGTATTTGGTATTCTTTATAGTTGCCATGGTTTTTTCTGTAATAGCATTGAATACACCAATACCAAGGCCATTTTTATTTCTTCCAGAAACTTTTATGGCATTTAGCATTTTAACACTACTTGGGTTTTCTGTTACTTCTTCAACTTCATCAATTTCGTCAATTAATTCATCGTAAACATCACCACGTTCAACAGGCGAACTACCAACTCTTCTTGAATAGAACAAATCGCCTTTGCTGAACAGGTTAACTCCTTCTTTAAAAAATTGACGTTGCTCATCAAACCTCTGTTCAAATGGACCTAAATTTAACACCACTTTATCAAAAGCGGCTTGACTAAAATCTGGAATAAGTGTTACATCTAAGGTAAAACTTTCTGTAATTCCATATTTCACATCCATACCAAAACCAACATTGCTAACGGTTTCTTCATTTTTTTGAGATATAGAAGTAAATGATGCAAAAGGGTAAAACATTAATCGAGTAGGAGGCGATAAATTTTTAAGCCCTTTAAGCAATCCATCATAAATACCTTGTTCTCCAACAGTTCTATCTATTGGGCTCCAACTATAATCAAGTCCTTCCTTTCTGAATTTCCTATAAAATTGAATTCCCCAAACAGGGTCTTCTTGATTTGCAAAACGAAGTGCTGCATAAGGGATTTTCATTTCAACAATCCAACCGTCGTTGACATGCTTTACCGCACTGTCCCAAACAGCATTCCAACCTCTATCTCCTCTTGGTCCTGGACCACCTCTTCCATTTGAGCCTCCAATAATATCAGCTTGTGTTCCAGAGCTCATCACATAGAATTTTATATCGTTTTGTGCATCATTGTTGGGATTAAATGTAACACCAAAATAATCTGCTTGACCAAAATCATCTCTTGGTGAGAACACTTTAAAAATATCTTCTGGTTTTTCATGTAAATAAGCAGATATATATATTGCTTGGTCATCATAAGCCATTCTAACTTCGGTTTTTTGATGATCTTTAGCAGGTATTCCCATTTCTGGATCATACTGAACAAAATCTGTAGCAATTTCAGTTGTTTTCCAAACAGCATCATCTAAGATACCATCAATTTTAGGAGCTGTATCAGTTTTTGAAATATTTAGCGTTTTTTTACCTTGGGCATAAGTATGTGAAATGGTAAAGAGAATGCATAAATGAATAAGAAGTCTTTTCATTTCTGATGGTTGATTTGTAAATATTATTGGTTAAGACTGTATGTCTAAAATATTTTTGCCAAATCTAATATTTGTATTGCGAGGATTGTGCTAAGTAAATGTTAAAACCTAGCGATAAAAGTGCTAAAAAATGAAACATCTTTAAACAAAATGTAATAAGCTTTATAAAAAAGTTAGTCTAATTTTTTTAACTCCGTTTCTTAAAGATGCTTTTAATATTATTATAATCAATATAGTACACTAATCTTAATGAAAAAATATGCTCGATAGGTTGGTCTAATAAAGTGCCTAAACTACTAAAATATCCTTCTCTTGAGCTATTATCAAAGTTAAAGAGAGAATTTCTGTATAAAGCTGTTAACTGACTTCCTGGAGCAAATTGCCATGAATAACGAAAGTCCAAATTCCAAGTACTAAAATTAATGTTTGGGTCAAGGCCTAAATTATCAAGATTATGTCCAGTTGTGTTGTCCATTGAGCCATCTTCAAGTACAGTGTACATTTCGTAGTCATAATCAACAATAGACCAATAGTTCCTAAAGTTTAAAGATAAACCATGAAACGAATTGAAGTTATACGTTCCAGAAATACCGTTTTCAATTGTTTTTTGACGTCTTTGACCATATAGGATTTCACCATCTTTATTATTAACAAAACCTCGACCACCACTTCCTCTTTCATAATTAAAAGAATAACTGATACTGAATTTGTCTGTAATTCTGATTCTTGGATCTAAACCAAACCAATGTACAAAGACATCACGATCTGGATCAAACATAGTTGCCATACCATTATAGCCACTAATGGAGAATTTTTTGGCTCTGTTGCTGCCTAGCCAGAAATTCAAATTTACATTGTTTCTAAAAGTTGAAAAGCGACCTTCAGTTCTTGGTTCAAAATAGTCATATTGTTTACCAATATTCCAATTCATATTATATCCAAAATCCATTAATTTTTTGGTTTGACCATTAAGGTTAAAGCCTATATTTTTTCCAGTGTAGGTACTTGGTTTGTAAAGACGCCTATATTCAAACCAGGTATTTAACTGAATTCTATTAAACATCCCTTTTGGTTGAAATGTTCTGTAACTAAAATTAGCTTCAATGTTACTGTAATTGTTTCTGAATAAAATTCCTAAATCATTAATATCATACTTTTTATCTGCTAAGCTATGGCTAATATTATACCTATAGTTGCCACTTATTTTTGCAAGCCTTAATCGTGAGCTAAAACCAGTTTGATTGCCATCGGCTAAGTTTAGGTTGCTCATTTTAATTTCACCGCTAGCATTATACCTATTGGTTTTGTTTGAAATATCAAACAAGGCTCCAGTAACGTTTGCATCTCTAAAATGCCCATTTCTAGTTACATTAGTATTTATTAGGGTTACAGATGAGTTTCCGTTAAATTGCTGGTCAACAACAAATACGTTATAATTTGATAATGGCTCTACTACTTCTTTTCTTGTTTCATTAGTATCAGTATTTTCAATGGTTGCATACGTTTTTTCAGTAATGGCATTAAA
This sequence comes from Flavobacteriaceae bacterium, assembly GCA_020435965.1. Lineage (GTDB taxonomy): Bacteria > Bacteroidota > Bacteroidia > Flavobacteriales > Flavobacteriaceae > CAJQLB01. The sequence continues at coordinate 27,005 of JAGQYS010000007.1, forward strand.
AAATCCTATTCCCAAGCTATTTTTAGTTCTTCCTGAAACTTTTACTGCGTTAAGTGTTTTTACTTGTGAAGGATAATTGAGTATTTCTTCATCATTAGCCAAATCAGGTGAGCCAATTGGACTATTTCCAATACGACGCGAATAGAACAAGTTGCCTTTATTAAACAAGTCAACACCTTCTTTGAAAAACTGACGTTGCTCTGAAAATTCTTGTTCAAAAGGGCCTAAGTTAAGCTGTACATTATCAAAAGCTGCTTGACTAAAGTCTGGAATTAAAGTAGCATCTAGAGTGAAATTTTCCGTGATGCCATACTTTACATCCATTCCAACACTAAAATCACTATCACTTTCACCATCGTAGGACCTTATGATAGCTGAAGCAAATGGGAAAAAGGCTAATCTGGTAGGAGGTGAAATATTTTCAATACCACGAATTTCTCCATGCATTAATCCAATTTTTTTTCCTGACGAGATGTCTATTGGATTCCAAGTGTATTGCCTGTTGTCACGCATGTGCCTGCGATGAAAATTAATGCCCCAAGTTTGCACTTCTTGATTTGAAAACCGAAGTGCAGAATAAGGGATTTTAAATTCGGCAATCCAACCGTCCTCAACAATCCTTACCGCACTGTCCCAAACGGCATTCCAGCCCCAATCTTCATTGCCATCAGAGGTTACTAGAGCATCACCTTGCGTACCAGTACTAAACACCAAAAACTCTGTATCGTTTTGTCCATCGTTATTTGGGTTGATAGAAATAAGGAAGAAATCGGCTTGACCAAAGTTGTCACGTGTAGTAAACTGCTTCATGATGTTTTCAGGTTTATCATGAATGTATGCGGCAAAGTATACTGCATTGTCATCATAAGCAACTTGAACTACAGTTGCTTCTTCAGGTATTTCGGCAACTCCCATTGCTGGTCTGAATTGTACAAAGTCCGTGGCTTTCTCAGCTTCTTGCCAAGCAGGATCATTAAGTACCCCGTCAATTTTTGGAGGTGTGGCAGCGCGTTTAAGGTTTAGAAATTTTTTGTCTTGCGCATTAACGGAATTAAAAAATAATGCAATACAAAGAAACAGATAGTAGCGGTTCATTTTTTGATTGATTTATTGATTGATGATTTTGTTTAAAGACCGAAAAAAAATGTAAATGTTACAGTCTTTAACAAATCTAGTATTCAATTTTACACTGAACTGCTAATCAAACGTTAAAAAAATTAATAAATTGTTAATACTTAGTAAGTAACGGTTTAATATTAAGACTGATTTATTTTGCTTATTTTTAAAACTTTATTAGTATTTCGTAACTCAAACATTCAAAAATGCCATATAAAAAATTTGAAGAGTATAACATCAAAGTTACAGATGATGTAAAAGACAGATACAAAAATATTATTAAGGACTTGGGAGAAGATACTGCTCGTGAAGGACTTGCCAAAACACCAGAGCGAGCTGCAAAAGCGATACAATTTTTAACTCAAGGCTATCAGCAAGATGCTGAGAAAATCTTGAAAAGTGCGATGTTTAAAGAATCGTATAATGAAATGGTTATTGTAAAAGATATTGAGTTGTATTCCTTGTGTGAGCATCATATTCTTCCTTTTTTTGGTAAAGCGCATATTGCTTATATTCCTGATGGACATATTGTTGGATTAAGTAAAATCCCTAGAATAGTTGATGTGTTTGCTCGTAGACTTCAAGTGCAAGAACGCTTAACAGAGCAAATTTTAAATTGTATAGATAACACATTAAAACCTCAGGGAGTTGCAGTGGTAATTGAAGCTTCGCACATGTGCATGATGATGCGTGGTGTGCAAAAACAAAA
>JAGQYS010000111.1 GCA_020435965.1 Flavobacteriaceae bacterium
TAAGCACATCGTAAAATTACAAAAAACTAAACCCTTTGTTTCTTGTTTAATGCAATTTAACATTCACAATCAAATACTTATCACACATTTTAATAAACATTTTTTAAAAGCTTGTTGTTATATGGTTATTGTTTTTTTGTTTCCTATAATCAAAAAATAGTATCTTTCAGCAATTAATAGTTTCCATTAAAAATGAAGCACTACTTCCTACTTATATTTTTGTTTTTACAAATCACTGTTTCCGCCCAAGATATTTCAAATTATGAAAAACCTCCAGTATTCCCAGAATGTGAAAATCAAGATGTAACAGCATTAAAAGACTGTTTTTATAATCAATTGTCTCAGTTCGTTTTCAAAAATTTTAAAGTCCCTCAAATAGTACAAGATGAAAATTACAAAGGAGAAGTTGTCGTTTTATTTGAAGTTAATGCAGAAGGCAATTTTATAGTTATTTACACAGATGCTATTTATGATGAACTTAAGGAAGAAACCAAACGTGTTTTTGGTGAACTACCTAAAATAAAACCTGCTTCATATAACGGAATTACAACATTCAAACAGTATTCTTATCATATAAAAATCCCTTTGGAAAGCCCTCAAGAACAAGCTAAACAAGATGAACTTCCTGTAAATGACAATCAGATTTCTGAATTAGAACAGTTGGCAAAGTCTGAATATGATAATATAAATTCATCATTAAAACAGTATACAGATAAAGAGTTTAACAGCCAATTAAATATTCCATTCACACATCAGGCTTACGCTAAATTTGATAGAAACATTAACTTAATAGGTACAAATAGCCATACAGCCTCAAAACCATATATGTATGAAGATATTGCGCAATATTATGACTTTAACGCAGCTAAAGAGGCATTGGTAAAAGAAGGCGATTCTTGGTGGACTAAAAAGTTGTTAAACGAACATTTAGTGCAAATTCAAAGCGATGATTATTGGTTTACACTAGATCCTATTTTTGATTTTCAAGTTGGTAAAGACTCTGATGCAGATTTCAATTCAACGTTTAACAATACGCGTGGATTTTATGTACAAGGAGGCTTAGGAAAAAAGCTTAGTTTCTCAGCTTCAGTATATGAAAGCCAAGGGCGTTTTGCACAGTATTTTAATGAGTATGCCGAAAGTTTAAAAGCATTTGGCCCAGATCCTGCTATTATTCCAGGAAGAGGTATTGGTAAAGGGTTTAAAGATGATGCTTACGATTATCCAGTTGCAGAAGCGTATTTAAGTTTTACACCTGCAAAATTTATTAATGTTCAATTTGGACATGGTAAAAATTTTATTGGTGATGGTTACAGATCCTTATTGCAAAGTGATGTGGCAAGTCCTTCACCTTTCTTAAAATTAAATACTAAGTTTTGGAAAATAAAATATACCAATACGTGGATGTGGTTAAAAGACGTTCGTCCAGAAGTCACTGAAGATGGTGCTTTTTTAACCAAATATATGGCAAACCATTATTTAAGTTGGAACGTTTCAAAACGTTTTAATTTAGGATTGTTTGAATCTGTTATGTGGACTAACACTAACGATAGAGGTTTTGATATTAATTATCTAAATCCAATCATTTTTTATCGTGCAATTGAATTCGAAACTGGTCAAGGTGCAGGAAATGCTATTGTTGGTGCTTCTGGAAAATTCAAGGTTAATGATAATGTAAATATTTACAGTCAGTTTATTTTAGATGAATTCTCATTGAGCGATATAAAGGGAGGCGAAAAGAGTTGGAAAAATAAGTTTGGTTACCAAATTGGAGCAAAATATTACAATGCTTTTAAAGTGGATAATTTACTATTGCAATTTGAGTACAACAGAGTACGACCTTATACGTATTCGCACAATACTATTGTACTTAATTATGGACATAACAATCAGTCAATGGCACATCTTTGGGGTTCAAACTTTAGTGAAGCTATTATTATTGGTCGTTATAACTACAAACGCTGGTTTGCCGATGCCAAATTTGTGTTTGGAGTTCGTGGTTTAGACTTTAATGATGGCACTGATGATTTTAGTTATGGAGGTGATATTTACAGAAACTATAACGAAAGACCTTTTGATACAGGAATTGAAGTAGGTCAAGGAAATAGAACTAATATTTTTCATGCAGAATTGCAAGGAGGTTATTTGATAAATCCAGCAACTAATTTGAAGTTATTTGCTTATCTGAGTTATCGTAACTTCAATCCAGAAGCAGAAACAGAAACAACTTTCAAGAATAGTACAGTTTGGTTCAGCCTAGGCTTAAGAACCGATTTGTTTAATTGGTATTTTGATTTTTAATGTTTTAAACTCTGATAAATTGTACGCCTGATTCTTTCAGAATTAATAAAACCACTGCCATAATCTAAATCGTCATATTGTTTAGTAATCGCGCCATTTGCAGCAACTTCGTCTTCAGTTTTACCTTTATCAATCTCAGCCTGAACATTAGCTTTTAAATTTTCAAGCATTACTAAGAAAGATGCATATTCAGCTTTATTAGATACAGCTCCATGACCAGGAATAATCTTAGTATTATCGTTTACAAGTGATAAACCTTTTTTAACAGCGTTTATATAACCATCAATGGATCCTCCAGATTTTAAATCTATAAAGGGATAGCGACTTTTAAAATAGGTGTCACCAGTATGTAGCACATTACTTTTAGTAAAATAAAGTAGAGCGTCACCATCTGTATGCGCATGCTCTACGTGATATACTTTGACGTCTTCACCATTCATGTGTACATTTACACGGTCGTTAAAGGTAATGATCGGCAAGGCCTCTTTTGAGCTTTCACCATCAATTAAACGCTTTCTAACATTTTCATGTGCAATGATTTTCACACCCTGTTTAGTCATATTTTCATTGCCTCCAGTATGATCACCATGGTAATGTGTGTTCACCAAAAACTGAAAGGGCTTATCACTAATGGCTTTTATGGCTTCAATAATTTTAGGTGTTAATCGTGCAAACTGATCGTCAATAATAAAAACACCATCATCACCAGCAGAGACACCAATGTTTCCGCCTTGCCCAACAAGCATATAAACATTGTTTGAGAGCTTTGTGGTCTCAATGTTGACCTCATTATTTTGACAATATGTATTTTCTGTTGCAAAAAGAAAAAGGCAAATCAAAACTAGTTGAAGATATTTCATGACGTGATTAATTTAAATATGACTTTAAAGATACTAAATATTGCTCACAATTAATTTTTATAAGTATCTTTGCCACCGCAAAACAGTAGCATTAAACAACCGATGTCAAGGGTTTCACAAGCAACCAATAAACAACCTTCAATAATCTCCGATTTTAAGGAAATCACCAAAATGAGATTATCACTTAGTGTGGTGTTTTCATCAATAGCTGGTTATCTTTTAGGCGCAGATGTGGTTGATTTTTATACTATATTGTTACTGGCATTTGGTGGTTATTTTATGGTTGGAGCCTCTAATGCGTTCAACCAAATCATTGAAAAAGATTTGGATGCGTTGATGGAGCGTACCAAAAACAGGCCAATTCCTGCTGGGCGAATCTCTGTAAAGTCAGCATTTGTTTTAGCATCTTTATTCACGATTTTTGGAATTGTTATTTTATACATTATCAACCCACAAACAGCCATGTTTGGTGCAATTTCAATTTTTCTATATACAAGCGCTTATACGCCTTTAAAAACAAAAACGCCATTAGCGGTATTTGTTGGAGCCATTCCTGGAGCGATTCCTTTTATGTTGGGTTGGGTTGCAGCAACCAATGATTTTGGCATTGAACCTGGAACACTTTTTATGCTACAGTTTTTTTGGCAGTTTCCACATTTTTGGGCTATAGGATGGTTTTTACATGAAGATTATAAAAAAGCAGGTTTCAATATGCTACCTACAGGAAAACCAGATAAGGCAACTGCTGTACAAACTATTATGTATACAGTTTGGACTATTTTGGTTTCGGTAATTCCGGTTTTCGGTTTTACGGGAACACTAAAATTAACAATTGTTGGAGCTGTAGTTGTATTTTTAATAGGTTTAGTAATGTTGTATTATGCGATTCAACTTTTAAAAAAAAGAACAGTATTGTCAGCACGACAGTTAATGTTGGCAAGTGTTATATATATCACATTTGTACAAATTGTATATGTAGCAGATAAATTTATCAGATAATATGGATTTAACCAAAGGAACAGAAAAAGAAAAACATGGCAGAGCAAAAAAAATGATGCTTTGGTTTGGTATTGTGTCATTAATCATGTCATTTGCAGGTTGGACCAGTGCATTTGTGGTCAGTAGCTCCAGAGAAGATTGGCTAGATGGGTTTAAATTACCAAGCTCATTTACCATAAGTGTTATTTTAATAATAATTAGTAGTTTGACACTTCTTCTTGCAAAACGAGCGTTAAAATCAGGAAATAGGTCACAAACAACCTTATTTTTACTAATAGCATTTGGATTAGGAGTTGGCTTTATTGTAAGCCAATTAATAGGCTTTCAGCAAATTATAGATTTAGGGTATAACTTTACTGGACCAACCAGTAACATCACAATGTCGTACATTTATATTATTGCAGCTGTGCACATTTTACACGTTGTTGTTGGATTAATTTGTTTGTTGGTAGTAATTTATAATCATTTTAAACAAAAGTACAATACGGAAAATATGTTAGGGTTTGAGTTGGCTGCAAACTTTTGGCATTTCGTAGATATACTGTGGTTATACCTGTTTTTGTTTTTATATTTTATGAGCTAATTGTTTGAGATTTAAAATCTCTTGGACAGGCTTTAAAGCCAACATTTTAGAAACATTTTAAAAATTAAGTAACGATTTTTCTTTAGATAAATAAAATGATTATTTTTGTGCAACTTTTAAAAACGAAATTCATCTTATGGATAATACAGTTGTAAGTACTGGAACCGAAGGTAAAACTTGGGGAGGAGGCAACCAACCTCTAAAAGCTAGCTATGGTAAAATGATGATGTGGTTTTTCATCGTTTCTGATGCATTAACATTTTCTGGATTTTTGGCAGCATACGGTTTTTCAAGATTCAAGTTTCTTGACTCTTGGCCAATTGCCGATGAAGTATTTACACACATTCCTTTTTATCATGAACCTGCTCCTATGATCTATGTAGCGTTCATGACATTTGTGCTTATCATGTCTTCTGTAACAATGGTTTTGGCTGTTGATGCTGGTCATGAAATGAAAAAAGCAAAAGTGACCTTTTATATGTTCCTTACCATTATTGGAGGTTTAATATTCGTTGGCTCACAAGCTTGGGAATGGGCAACATTTATTAAAGGCGATTATGGAGCTATTCAAACCAAAGGAGGAAGCATACTCCAGTTTGGCGAATATGTTGAAAAAGATGGTGAACAAGTTTTTAAGCGTGTAGCACTTAAAGATTTTGCAATCGCAGCAGAACATACAGATAGAACGCAGCACGAAAGCAAAAACGGGATCTGGTTTTTAAGCGAAGGAACTTTGCCATCATATACTGTTGATGAAGTATTGCATGGTTTAAAAGAAAATTCAGATATTCTTGTAAGAACACAGATTATAAATGAAGATGGTCATAAAACAGTACTTTCAAGATCGGAATCTATAAAACAAATACAAGATAATGGTAAGATGGTGGTTGAAGGCGCAAACCTTCATGTAAATGAATATGGAACTCCTTTATTTGCAGATTTCTTTTTCTTTATTACAGGTTTTCACGGTTTCCACGTATTTTCAGGAGTTGTCATTAACATCATTATATTTTTTAATGTAATACTGGGAACTTACGAAAAAAGAAGAAGCTATGAAATGGTAGAAAAAGTTGGGCTTTACTGGCACTTTGTAGATTTGG
>JAGQYS010000112.1 GCA_020435965.1 Flavobacteriaceae bacterium
CATCATTTTCTAATAGCAATTACACAAAATTAACTCATAACCATTAAGATTATATTTAATATATAAATCAAATATCAATATTTGATTTAATATTTAATATATTTACATAAAATACTTTAAAAATGAAAGTAGATTTAATCAACTGGAAGATACTGGAACTCCTGCAAACCAATGCAAGAAGGTCAAACACTGAAATTGCAGCTCTTGTTGGTATTTCTTCTCCAGCAGTTGCCGAACGTATTCGAAAATTGGAAGACGCTGGAATAATTGAAGGCTATCGCTCCAAAGTTTCACCTTTTGAGGTTGGGTATCAGATAAGAGCTTTAATTACTGTTAGGGCTTTTATGGGACGCTTAAAGCCCTTTCTTGAAAAAGTAAAATCGTTTGATGAAGTAATAAATTGTTATAGAATCACAGGCAATGAGAATATCGTTATGGAAGTGATATTACATAACCAAAGACATTTAGAAAAATTTATAGATCAGCTAATTACTTATGGTGAAACTAAAACACAAATTATCTTATCAAATGTTATTGATGATAAACCAATAAAGCAGAAAGTTAATTTTTAACTCCAGGTTGCTTTAACTTCCAGTTGGTTTTAGCTTTTTCAGCATCAACCATAGCTTTTACATCAGCTAATAAGCGTTTGGCATCATAAATAATTCCGTCTTTTATTGTGTACTTTACGCCACCAACTCTAACCACTTCATTATCTTCAGTGAGCTTGATTGCTCCAGTTCCGTAAAGCACTTTTAAGTTGACTAATGGGTTTTCTTCAACAATTACAAAATCTGCTAATTTTCCAATCTGAACTGAGCCAATTTTATCGTCCCAACCTAAGGCTTCAGCACCATTTAAGGTAGCTGCTCTAATGACCTCTAAAGGGTGAAAACCTGCTTCACGTAACAGTTCCATTTCACGAGGATAAGCAAAACCATATAATTGATAGATGAAACCTGAATCTGTCCCTACTGCAACTCTACCTCCTCTATTTTTATATTCATTAATGAATGTCATCCAAAGTTTGAAATTGTTTTTCCAAGCAACTTCTTGTTCAGTTCCCCAATAATGCCAATAACTACCATGACTTATTTTACTTGGTTCATAAAATTTCCAAAGTGAGGGCAAAGTATAGTCTTCATGCCATTCAGCTCGACGAGCACGTTGTAAATCTCTGCTAGCTTCATAAATATTAAATGTTGGGTTTATAGTAAAGTCCAACTCTATTAATTCATTCATTACTTTATTCCAATGATCTGAGTAAGGCTCAGCTGCTTGCGCCCAAAGTTTACCAGCTTCTTCAAAACGATGCTGTTCGTTTTGATAATTATAATCTAAAGGATAATTTTGAACGGTTCTATCATTAAATAAAGCTTCAGGTAAACCATACCAATGCTCCATAGACGTCATTCCTGCTCTAGCTGAGTGTAAAACATTCCATCTGGCCACACTTAACTGAGCATGATGTGCTGTAGATCTTAAGCCTAATTTTTTGTTTTCGTCTAAAGCTGCAGTCATAATGTCTGGTTCAGCTCCAAAAAATTTAATCCCATCTGCACCATTTTTTGCGTTTTGCCTAACCCATTCACGAGCCATTTCTGGCGTACTAATAGGTTTAGAACTTCCTGATCCAAATCCTGTATATTCAAATATTCTAGGTGCAATAATTTCATTAGCAGCGCTTTGACGTTTTAGTTCAATTGCATTTCGTCCACTTGGTTGTTTTACAGTTGTTACACCATGAGCCATCCAAAGTTTAAATACATATTCTGGATCAGCACCTTGAGCTCCACCACCAATATGACCATGCATATCGATAAATCCAGGTAGTAAATACATGCCATTAGCATCTAATTCTTTGCCGCCAGCTTTTAGTTTTGGTCTCCTATCTTCATTAATTGGAATTCCGTCGTAACCAACAACTCGTATGTCTACAATTTTGTTGCCTTCAACAACAATATCAATTGGACCTTGAGGTGGTGATCCATCTCCATTGATGAGCGTTACACCACGAATGATGAGTTGAGAATGTGGTCCATCTCCTCGATAATCATCTTGAGCGAAACCGTTTAATACAAATAGGAGCGAAAATAGGATGGTTAATTTTTTCATTTTGATATTTTAATGATTAGTTACGTTGTGATCTAGGTACTGAAATATTATTTCCTAAAAATAATGCGTTTAAAAAAAGTTTATTGGTGCCATACCAAGCACCTCTAAAATTAGGATTGTCTGCAAACATTACAACACGACCTCTTCCAATTTGACTTACAATTAGTGATGCAGAAGGCTTTAAGTATATGTTTAGGTTGTCATCAGAAATGTAACCATCAATATGAGGATTTTCGGTGTATTTTGCTACAGTACCATATTCACTAGTACTTGGTGCTAAAAACACGTTGTTGTTTTTGTAAACAGGTAATTTATCGTCTCTATAACCAAATCCAAGAGGATGAGTTAGATCTAAATCAACTTCAAAAATGGCTCCACCTAATTGTTCTCTACCTAAATTTTCACCTGCATCAACATAAGGCAATCTTTCTACTTTTTCATCTTCTTCCTTTTTGTCTTTAGGTTTTGGCTTAGTGGTTAGTTTTTCTTTCACTAATTTTTTATCAATAGCCCATTTTGAAGCAGAGCCAATCGTTATTAATGTATTACCATTGGCTGTCCAATCTCTTATGGTTTGACGTTGAATGGAATCAAGAGAATTGTAGCTACCTGAAACCATTACAAGAGTATTGTATTTATCAAGCCAATTACCTCTAATTGTATTGGTTTGAAGTTTTACTATTGGCATTTTTGTCCTTGTATCTAATAAATGCCATACTTCACCAGCTTCATAACTACTAACTCCATCACCAACTAACATGGCTACTTTTGGTTTTTGAACGGTTCTGAAGTTATTACTCCCTAAATCAATTCCTTTTACACTAAATCCTGTATTTGTAGAATAAATAGGAACATTAAACTTTTTATTGGCTTCACTAACAATTTTATAAACTTCATCGCTAGATAGTTTTTGCTGCTTGCTTACAGGAATCATAATGCTTCCATAGTTGAACTCTTTAACACCAGAATCTGTTTTTATAGAAAAAGGTTTGAACGCTGATGCAGCTATAATGCCTTTAGATTGCATATAATACAAAGCAGAAGGAGCATAATAATCGTCCCAGTCCATAACATAAGCATAATCACTTTTTGCAACTCCCCTCGGCATATATATTTTGTTAGCATCAGTAATTTCCTCGCCAAGATTAGCGGTTTTTAGTCCACGATAATTCATATTGTAAAAATTGGCAACACTCCATGCAGAGGCATCATAAAACACACTATCGCGATATTTGCTATAGGTTTCAAACATGGTTTGCACCATTCTGCGTTGAGGTTGTTTTAAAGGTACAGTGAATTTGTTTCCGTTTTTGTACACTTTTATTTTATGTTTTAAAAGATAATCAACAAATGCTTTATTTCTGTTGTTGTCATAAACATCACCAAATTCATAAGCAGCAAAACCTGTTGGTGCTTTTTCTGACATAGCTGTCTTAAAGAATGTTTGTTGGTATTTTCTCAAGTATGCTTTGTTTTCAACTGCTGCTTTTATAGTTGCAAAACTTGATGTGTATTGGTTTCTAATGGTAAATGCAAACGACATTTTTCCATAATCTGTATCTTGAATATGACCTCTTGAACTAGCTTGTTCAAATAGCAATGCCAAAGCTCCTTGTAAATCTGGATATGAGCTTCCATAGCCAGGATATGTGCCATCAAAAGATTCTTTAGTGTAGTAAAAGGAACCAATTTCATCTAAAGCATCAGAAAAATATGTAGCAAACAAGTCGTTTAAATCTTCATAATTTTCCTTTGGCATAATAGGATCAAGAGAACCGATAGGTTTCATTGGTTCAAAAAAGTGATTGCTATTAGTTCCCATTTCATGAAAATCGGTCACTACATTTGGATACCATTGATGATACCAATTCAATTTTCCTTGGCTCTCAGGATGCACAGCTAATAACCAATCTCTGTTTAAATCAAACCAATAGTGATTTGTTCTGCCTCGAGGCCAAGTTTCGTTGTGTTCGGCATCTGCACCATCAGACACAATTTCTTTTGCCAAAAACTGATTAGCCCATTGTGTATGTCTATCACGACCATCAGGATTTATGGTTGGATCTATAAAAATGACAGAATTCTCTAAATACTTTGTTACCTCAGGATTATTTGAAGCAACAAGTGTATAAGCAGTTAATAAAGCTGCTTCTGAACTTGATGGTTCGTTACCATGAACATTGTAACCTAGCTGAATAAAAATTGGTAGAGCATTATAGTTTGTAGGATTCTGATTTGGATCTACAAATTTTAAATGCTCTGTTTTAAGATTCTCTAGGTTATTTAAGTTTTCTGGTGTTGAGACACGAAGCATAACGAGTTTTCGCATTTCGTGTGTTTCACCATAGATTTCTATTTCAGCTCTATCTGATAACTCAGCTAATTTGGTAAAGTAAGCTACAATAAGATCATGCCTTGTATGTTGTGCTCCAATTGGTCGTCCTAAAAATTCTTCTGGAGAAGGAATATCTGGATTAAATGGTGCTTTGTCTTTAAAAAAATAGTCTTGTGCAGTGAGTGTTGTTACCATGAGAGAAGAGAACATCATGATAAAAACGAATTTAATTCGATTCATTGGTTGGTTAATTAGAAATAATGAATCTTAAAAATAGTAATTAATTGCTAGATATTAAGTACCTCTTTCGGTTTTAACAAATTTTAAGATTTATCTAGTAGTAGTCTCAAAAATTGGTTATTTAATAGTAATTTTTACTACTTTTAATTTTATCATTAACTATTTAAAAATGAAGCAATTTCTTTTCTCCTTTTGTTTACTGCTTTTTAGTCCTGTTATTTCTCAAAATTCATTTGAAAGCATTTCTGAAATTAACTTAGAAAATATCCAAAATGGCCAAGTAAAAAAGTATTGGCTAACTATGATAGATAATGGGTTTTCACAACCCATTTCAATTCCTGTCATTATTTTTAAGGGAAAAGAACAAGGTCCTGTTCTGGGTTTAATTGCTGCCATACATGGTAATGAGCTTAATGGTATTAAAGTTATTCAAGAATCTGTAAAAGAGATTAATGTTAATGAATTAAAAGGAACAGTGATTGCAATTCCTGGACTAAATGCCTTAAGTATTAGTCAAGATAGAAGACGTTTTGTTGATGAAGAAGATTTAAACCGAAACTTCCCAGGAAAAGCCAATGGTAATCGTAGTCAGCAGTATGTTTGGCGAATTAATCTGAAAATATTGCCAAAGCTCGATTACCTTATCGATATGCACACAGCTAGCTTTGGTAGAATTAATAGTTTATATGTAAGAGGCGAACTTGGAGATGAAAAGATAAGTCAAATGGCTTTACTTCAAGATGCAGATATAGTATTGAACAACAAAGGTGTGCCAAGTACTGGAGATAATATTGCTGCCACCAGAACGATGAGAGCTGAAGCGATGTTAAAAGGCATTCCTACTATAACTGTGGAGTATGGTAATCCGCAGGTGTATCAAGACGATATGGTAAAACGTGGTGTTGTTGGTGTAAAAAATGTGATGAACTGGTTAGGTATGCAAACTTTTGCTACACCAGAGATTAAACCTGCTGTAATGTGCAAAAAATCGTATTGGATTTATGTAGATCAAGGCGGATTGTTAGATGTTCCTGTAGAGTTAAATCAAATCATAGAAAAAGGCGAATTGATAGGTGTTTTAAGAAACCCTTTTGGTGATATTATTAAAGAGTATTTTGCACCAGAGAAAGGTATTGTAATTGGCAAAAGCACTAACCCAGTTAATATTGATGGTGGACGCATAATTCACCTAGGAATTTTAGAAGACTAAGCTTATGCTTTTAAAAGCCAGTATTTTAGTATTAGTCACAGTCATTTCAGTTTTACTGCTTGAAAAAAGCTCTAAGCGATGGATTCAAACCCTTTTAAATTGGTTTCCAGCCATTCTGTTTGCCTACGTTATTCCTGCTATTGTAACACATACCTTTAAATTAGATTTGAGCACAGTTGAACTGCATAGTTGGAGCAAAGACTACATTATACCATTTGCTATTTTAATGGTAATGAGCGCACTTTCGTTTAAGCAATTACGCATTATTGGCTTAAGGCCAATTATTTTGTTTGTTATTGGCTCTTTTGCCATAGCCATTCTTGCACCTTTATTATTGCTTCTTTTTAATGTGTTTACACCAGAATTTAATGACCTTTTAATTGTTGAAGAGCACTGGAAAGGATTAGTTCCAATTGTTGGAAGTTGGATTGGAGGAAGCACAAGTCAGTTAGTATTGAAAGAATTAGTTGAATGTCCTGAAGGATTGTTTTTAACCATTTTGGTTTTAGATAATATTTTGGTGAATATCTGGACCATTTTAATGTTTCAGTTGATTAAAAAAAGCGATAATCTTAACAACTATTTTGGGATAAAAGATTTGGTTCCAGATTTTGTGAAAGATGAGAATGCATTTGATACTTTTTCTGTCAAATCTATCTCAATTACAGTTGTTGTTAGTATCGTATTGATTTTTGGAATCGGTTTTTTAATTCAATCCTTTCTTTGGAAAATTATTGCCTTTAGTATTATTGGTTTATTGATAGGAAATTTAGTAAAAAAATGGAATCACGCTTTGGTACTTAAATTAGGTGGATTAAGTATTATTTGTATCATGGCAATTCTTGGGTTGAAACTCAATTTCAATAATTTGTCTATGCCATTAAAGCTTGTATTGTTTGTAGTTATTTGGTTGATAAGCCATTTTGTAATAATGATGTTTGCTGCCAAAAAAATGAAACTTCACATGGCTTGGGTTCCTATTGCTAGTATGGCAAATTTAGGAGGTATCTCAACTGCTCCAGCTGTAACAGCAGCTTATAACAAAGAGTGGATGCCACATGCCATTTTATTAGCCATATTAAGCATGGTTTCTGGAACATTTTGGGGAATGTTAACCATATATTTATTTGGTTTGTTTTAGTTTTTTACTAATAACAAATCCTTTGTAAAGCGCATTAGCTGTATTTTATCGCGTTCGTTTTGAAACTTATAAACAGTTACTTCTTTAGTTTCAGTTTCTTTTCCCCAATTATAAAATTTGGTTATTTTAAAATACGTTGGTTCTGGCTTTTTGTTGCCTTTGTAAGTGATATTTACTAACCATTCGCCATCTTTTAAATCGTCTATAAAAAATTCTTTACTGGAATAGCCTTTTTGTTTTTCGTCTGTAATGAGTTCTTGATTTCCAGATAAGGTATGCTCAAATACGTAAGAGCGTAACTCTGGATTTACAAATTCTAAATCAAATTCAGCTTCAGATGAATTCCATTCAACAATAATGCGTACATCGTTTCTAAAGTCGAAAAGGTTTTTACTTTTTGGGATAAAGTTTTCTTTAATATCAGTTTGGTTCTTTCTACTAAAATAGAGCCATTCCATTTCGTTATAAATAAGTTCTCCTATACCTTCTCCACTTACATCATTACCTTGCATGAGGTAACTCATATACAAACGCCATGATTTTTTGTATTGATCATTTTCTATATAAGCATTTGCCAAATCACGATACGATTGTGCATATTGTGGTCGCAACTTAAAAGTACGTTCGTAAGCATCAATAGCTTCTTTTGGTCTGCCAATAGTTTGCAAATGATATGCTATGGCTTTAAGAATTTCTGGATTTTTATCGTTACGTTCTATGAGTTCCTTAAAGATTTGGGTAGATAAGGTTAAATCTTTAAAATGTGATACAAATTTTTGCGCAATTGCAATATGATCTGCATAACTTGGTAGTTGGTTTTTAAGTTTTTCGTCATAATAAATAAATGCTTTTTGTTTGGTTTCAAAAGCTTCCAAAGCATCAGCATACGAATTGGCATTTAAGCTCGCTAACGATATTTGCGACGCATCATTGGCATAATAATCTTTGTTGGTGTATTTATCAGCTATTTTGTTTCTATTAGCTTCAGCAGCAGAGAAATCTCCAGATTTTGTAGTGACTACAATAACACCACCACGACCAGCAGTACCATAACGTGTGGTTGATGCCAAGGATTTTAAAAGATGAATATTTTTGACATTCGTTGGATCTATTAATGGAACTTCAGTCATAATCACACCATCTACATCCCAAATTGCAGGAGTATCTGTATTTATGGAACCTGTACTTCTTAATTTTACAATATTGTTTGCTCTATCTATAGTAACACCTGCAACTTTACCATTTAAAACATCTAAAATATCTCGTGCTCCTGAAGTGGTATTATCTCCATCAATATAACCAACAGAATAACCAGCAGTTTTTGGGTCTATGGTTCCCATAGCTGTCTTAAATTTCTCATCAGCTTTTTTAGACAATTCAGCAGTTTTGCTTAGTTTACCATCAGCTGTAACAATAACGGTTTCGAGCTCGTTTTGCTCTTCAACCATTTCAATATCTAAAATTTCGGTAACATCCTCCACAATGATTGATACTGTTGCAAAACCAACATGAGAATACTGAATGATGTCACCAACATTGGCAGTAATGCTGTAAGTACCATCAGGACTTGTAACCACGCCAGAGTTTTTGCCAACCACTTTAATATTTACCAAAGGCATTGGAGCATCTAAATAAGTGACTTTTCCTGAAATATCTTTGGTAACAATAAACTTTGGTTGTGAGGTTGTGATATTACTTGATGAAAACGTAGCATCTTCATTTGTGGTTGTTGCGTCATTACTGTAGTAGTTTTGATTTTGGTATTGTTTGGCTATTTCTTCTTTTTTAGCTTCAGCTAAACCTAAAACATTAGAAGTAGTTTTAACTACAATTGCACTTTTTCCACCATAGCGGGCTGTACGTCCTTTTAACACATAGACATCAAGAACACTAGAAACGTTTATTGTAGGTTCTTCTTCAAATAGTTGTCCGTCTACATCCCAAATTGCTGGTATCCCTCTAATGCACATCTTTGGGCCACACTGAAAAACACCAGCAAATTTTCCGCTTAATGCTGTTGCTAGTGAAGGCGCTCCTGGATTCAATTCTTTTCCTTGGATATACTTTATATCAAATCCTGATGCTCTGGGATCTATTGTGCCAACAGCTGTTTTAAATTTTGTGTTAAGTTTTTCTTCAATTATAGAACTTGATGTCTGTTGTTTTTTTCCTTTTACCAAAACTTCATTCAATTGGTTATCTTTTTCTTGTAACTCAATATCAAGGGTTGAGGTTACATCTTCTATCATTACTGCAACGGTTGTATAACTTACATGACTGTATTCTAAAATGTCACCAACATTGGCTTGTAAGCTGTACTCACCTTTATCGTTTGTTTTTGTTCCTTTTGATGTGCCTTTTATGGTGATGTTTACATTTGGAATAGGAGCAAATAAATGTGTGACTTTACCAGAAATAGTTTTGATTAAGCTAGTAGAAGAGTATTTTATAGTATTTTCATCTGATAAAGCATCGTCGTTGTAATAGTTTTGGTTTCTGTAAGATTCAGCCTTTTCTTCTAGTCGTTTTGCAATTTCTTCTGGAGAATCCATGGTTCTTACAACAACAACATTTTTGGTTACATAAATATCTTTAATTCTAGATAAGTTTACTGCAAAGATGTTTGAGTTTGTGTAAGGAACACCATCTACATCATAACTGCCAGGAAGTTCACCTGAAAATTTACCTTTTAATGCTTCGGCTAAATCTGCATAATGAGTTCCAAGTTCTTCTCCTGATAAATAATGAACTTTAGTTCCAGCTGCATTTGGTTTAAAAATGCCAAATGATGTTCTTATTTCTGCATCCATCTTTTCTTCAAAAGTGGCCAAATCTTTTGCTGTTCGTTTTGCAGTTAAAACTATTTCATCAAGTTTATTGTCTTTTTCTTGTAGCTCAATATTTAAAGTGGAGGTTACGTCTTCTATCATTACTGCAACTTTAGTGTAGCTTATATGGCTGTACTCTAAAACATCACCAACATTGGCTTGCAAGCTGTATTCACCTTGTTCGTTGGTTTTTGTGCCTTTGCTTGTGCCTTTTATGGTGATGTTTACATCTTTAAGAGGCTCATTTAGATAAGTAATGGTTCCTGAAATTTCTTTGGCAATTTTATCTTGCGAGTAAGATGTTGTAGTTATTATGAGAGATAATAAAAATAATACTAGTTGCTTCATAACAGGTTGATTTAATAGTTGTTAACTCGCAGAACTTATTTTAAAGAT
This sequence comes from Flavobacteriaceae bacterium, assembly GCA_020435965.1. Taxonomy (GTDB): domain Bacteria; phylum Bacteroidota; class Bacteroidia; order Flavobacteriales; family Flavobacteriaceae; genus CAJQLB01. Next base: position 10,266 of record JAGQYS010000112.1, read on the forward strand.
AAGGAAAATCTTTGATAAGTAACCTTATATTTAATCATCCTCATCACCTTCACCAAGAATGTCATCATCAATTTCATCATTCCAATCTTCATCAAAATCTTCTTCATCCGAAGGGTTAAACGGAAGGTCGTCATCAGGATCGTGATCGTCATAATTAATTCCTGGAGGATTAAAAAGTCCCCAACGATCAATTATATAATTCCATGGATCAAAGGTTTTTACCCATTCGGCAAACAGAAGTCTAAATTCGTCAATCTCTTTCCTTAAAATGTCTAAATACTCGATGTCTTTAAACCCAAAGGATTCAATAGAGGTTGCATCAGTTAAGAGCTCTCTTGCCGCTTTTCTGACAAGTGTTGCGTTTTCCATTTTCAAATCGTAAGGCACATCTTCATCAAAAACACCTGCTATTTTTGCAGGAATGATAATGGAGTTTTCAACCATGTAATTGATGTTTTCATCAATAATTTCGCCTTCTACTTCGGTTTCGTATTCTAAATCTGATTCGTAAACGACATCAACTATAGTATCTACTAACTTTTGAATTTCCTTAGCTTTGAGGTATAGAGGAGAATTTTCTAATGGGCTATCCATATTGGTATTTATTTTTTAATGACTATATGAGGTACATTATCTACATTCCAATCAATGACTAATCCTCCAGCAAGAGATTGTGCTATGTCTTTTCCATAAAGGAATTCACATAAATATAAGGCAGCTTCAAAGCTTTTAGCACCACCAGCTGAGGTGATATATTTTCCGTCGTGAACAAACAACACCTCTTTTCTAATATCTAAACTTGGGAACATCTCACGCATTTTGTCAATATCACTTGGGAATGTTGTAGACACCGAATTGTTTAAAAGTCCAGCTTTGGCTAATACAAAAGCACCATCGCAATGCGACGTGATAAATTGTGCGTTTTTATCAACTTGTTTTACAAAATTAATCATCGCTTCATCCTCTAGGTCAGAATCCAGATGATGTTCTGCGCTTGGTACTACAAGTATATCTATTTTAGGTAATTGGTCTGATAAATAATTATAATCTGGAATAATTCTCATGCCTTCAAAGGTAGTTATTGGCCTGTCTGTATTGGCAACAGTAAACACATTCATGGTTTTAATGCTATCTCTAAAAATAGTATGCTGAAAAATATCAAAAGGCGCAGTGAGTTCTGTATTGTAAGTGCCATCCATAATAAGAAATGCTACGTTATAACGATTAGGTTTCAGTTTTGGAAACTGCTTTTCGTCTTGAAGGATCTCATTATCTAGAGTTGAATTTTTATCTGCTGAATTATTGCAACTTATTAAGAGTAATAGTATAATAGTGTAAATTATGTTTTTCATTTAATAGATTTTTATATGCATCTCGATACTATTTTCTGTCGAAAATCACTCGATGTGACGTTAAGGTCTGTTCGAGTGTGCAGATAGTATCGTCTGGATGTATCGAGAACTAATTAACTCGCCAAGGCGGATTTTTTCGGTTTTTTCCAGCATAAAACAAAATAATGTGATTGCCATCTGGATCTTCCAAATGTGCTTCTCTCCACAAATAGGTTTTGTCCTCAGGACCGCTTATAAAGGTAATTCCTTTTTGTTTTAAATTTAAAACCAAAGTGTCTAAATTTTCATCTTCAAAATAAATGGTGATGCAATTGCCTTTTGGTGGTTTGTCTACTTTATGAATAGACAAAGTAGCATCACAATCAGGACACTCAAACCTTACATAAAGAGGCAAAGCATCAACAATGAGTTTTAAGACTAAGGTTTTGTAAAATTCTGTTGCTTTTTCAACATGTAACGATGGAATGGTTATTTGGTTTAAGTTCATACTGTTGATTTTTCAGCAATTAAAGACCGTTTTAATAGCATTAAAATAAATATACAAATTACTGCTAATATGGTAATGATAATCCAAGTGGTGTTATAGCCAAGTTTATCAATAAGTTGCATACCAGCGTTATGTCCAAATACGTGTGATACTGAAAATGAAATGGTATATAGTGCCATGTATTCGCCTAATTTACCACGTTTTCCCCTGTTCATGGCAAAAGCATTTGAAAATGGGAACACAATCATTTCACCTATGGTCATGAGCAGCATCCCAAAAATGAGAATCCCAATCCAACTGGTAATGGTCAATACAATAAAACTTGCTCCAACTAAAAGAGCACCAAAAATCATGAGACCAACTCTTGTAAACGTTGAGTTTTCCAACCATTTTATTAAAGGCATTTCTAATGCAAAAATGATAAAGCCATTCATTCCCATTAAGAGGCCGATTTCAAGTTCTGTTAGTGATTGAAAATCCTTGTAATATAAAGGCATTGTTGAGAAATATTGAAGAAAAATAATACCGAAAAAGGTCATAGCAATTAAGAATAACCAATAGGGTTTATCTTTTATAATGCTCTCCGGATTTTCGTTTATTACGCTATCTAAAGCCTTTACTTTTTTAGGATGCAATACTTTAATAAGTAAAATAGTAGCTAATAAGCAAGTAATACCATCAACCCAAAATAAACCTGAATAACCAATGGTTGTAATGATAATACCTCCAACTGCTGGTCCAGCAGAAAACCCAAGATTTATAGCCAGACGAATAAGTGTAACGCTCCTTGTTTTGTTTTCAGGTTTACTGTAAGCGCTCATTGCAACAAACATGGCTGGTCTGAAAGAATCTGCAACAAGCATCACTAAAAAAATACCAATTGAGAAACTCAAAAAGGTAGTTAAGTATTGCAATAAAATAAATAGGATTCCTGTTGCAAACAAACTAAAAATCATAACTCGATAAAAGCCAAACTTATCTGTTAGTTTTCCACCAAACCATGAACCTGCAACTGAGCCTAAACCAAAAATGCTTAAAATCCAACCGACATTTGATAGGCTAAAGCCAAGATCTTTGTTAAGATATAATGATAAAAATGGTATAACCATTGTTCCAGCTCTATTAATCAATGTAATAAGTGCAAGCCACCAAACTTCTGGTGAAAGTCCTTTAAATGTATTGATATAGTTATTAAATAATCGTTTCATTTTTTTATGATTCACTAAAAAAAAAGTCCGACTCAGTAGTCGGACTTTTATAAATTGTTATCATTGATAAATGCATCGTTACAATATATAAGGCGTCCAACCCAAAACTCTTGAAGAGGTGGTTTTTTGCTTATAGATTTTCACAATACAATTCATTGTTCTTGATTTTTGTTGTTTCAAAGCTAGACAAAAAAACTTTAAGTTGTATTTTTGGGAAATAAAAAAATTTATGAATCGCATTTTTATTGCTTTTATTGCTGTGTTTATAATGTCTTGCGTTCAAGATAAACGACCACTTCTTGGTGAAACCGACTATCAAAAAGAGCAGAACGCTAAGTTTAAAGATGCCACAACATCACCTTTAACTGATAAGGATAGAAAATATTTTAAGGGACTGGATTTTTTTAAATTCGATTCAACTTATATTGTTAAGGCATTATTAAAACGTACTCCAGATACTGAATGGTTTAATATGAAAACAACCACTGAACGTTTATCTAAAGAGCGTGTTTTTGGAGTGCTTAATTTTGAGATTAACGGAAAATCGTTTAGTCTTAATGTATATCAAGGTGAAGAAAACATGCAAACTAAAGGTCTTGAAGATTATTTGTTTTTACCCTTTTTAGATGATACCAATGGCGAAGAAAGTTATGGTGGAGGACGTTATATCGATTTAAGAATTCCTGAAAGCGATACTATTACTATAGATTTTAACAGGGCTTACAATCCGCTTTGTGTGTATAATGAAAAATACTCTTGTCCTCTAGTGCCTAGAGAAAATTACTTACCAATAGAAGTGAAAGCTGGTGTTAAATTATTTAAAAAATAAAAAAGCACCTAACGAATTTGGTAGGTGCCTTAAATGTTTTTCTAATTTATTTTTACTGTTTAATTATTCGTTTTGATAGTTTACCTTGTTCTGTTGTTAGTTGCAATAAATACATGCCGTTTGCTAGATTTGATATATTTATTTTATGTAATTGATTTTGAGATTCTAAAACAATTTTCCCATTAATATCAATTAACCTCACAAATGAAACACTTAAATGACTAGGTGTTTGTATATGAATAAGGTTTGAACTTGGATTTGGGAATATATTTATTTCAGAAAGATCAAAGCTATTATTACTTAGTGTACCATCAATTTCAAAAAGTTGTCTATCGTAAAGTGACCAAGTTCCATCTGTATTTTTTACGCGAATGTGTAAATAATGGTCGCCTTGAGAAATCCCTCCAGGTGTTGGTATTGTTAAATTTTCATCTAATACATCACCATTAAGTACTAATGAAGTCGCATTTCCAATCCCTGGATCTACATCAATAAAATATTCAGCTTCGTCAATATCTGAAATATTATTGTCTGAGGCAGGAGCAATTCTAAAGGTTTTGTGGTCGTAAAGACTCCATGTATTATCAGAATTTTTTACACGCACAAACAAACGATGTGTTCCATTACTCATACTTCCAGTATTAATATTTA
>JAGQYS010000113.1:0-895 GCA_020435965.1 Flavobacteriaceae bacterium
ACTTTCTTATTGTCAGATGTATATAAACTATCTAACAAATCTGCCATCCAAGATATGGTTAGGGTTTTGCCTGCACCAGCAGAGTGGTTGATTAAATATTTCTTACCCAGACCTCTAGTGTCTTCTACATGCGTTTTTACATCTTCTGCAAGGTTTTTACTGGCTCTAAACTGATGGTAACGAGGAAATATGGTAAACGACGATTTATGTTCTAAAACGCCTTCCTCATTAATCTTTTCGACTGCTGGAACAAATACTAAATAATGCTCCAGATACTTCACAATATTTTCTTTAGAAAATGCATGTCTGTATACATGTTCTACAGGATATTCTCCTTTTGTTTCTGCCTTGTTTACGAGTTGTGCATTAAACCATAAGAAGTTTTTGTCTGAAGAAGGATTGGTAGCAACTTTTGCTTCGGTATTACTTAATGCCAAATACATAAATGGCATTTTGTAGAGTTGGTTTTTTAAATCTCTGGTCAGGAAACTTTCGTAAATGGCATCATCTACATTTTGCCCTTCATCTTCATGTTTTAATTCTGAAACAATTATAGGCAAACCATTTAACCAAATTACCAAATCAACACGTTCATCTGTTAATGTGTTGTATTTGTATTCTGTTTTAAAAGCGAGTATGTTCTTTTGATAATGTGCTTCTTGTTGCTCGCTAGTGTTTGATCGTGGTTTTGGTTTGTAGAGCTGTAGTTTTGTGCCACGAACTGTAACACCGTTTCTTATGAGTAACCAAAGTTGGGTTTTGCCAAGTTCGTCTTTGATAGCCTTAATGATTTCATTGTCGGTATCTGTACCAAAATTGTTTTGTAAGCTTTGGTATTTTTCTAACTGTGTTTCTTTAATGAAAGCAATGAGATGTGCTTCAATAATATGATACT
>JAGQYS010000113.1:975-2793 GCA_020435965.1 Flavobacteriaceae bacterium
AAGGTTTCTTTATTACTTGGCATAATTCTTTTTTTAATCCATATTCTCTTCTATTTCATCTACATCCTCATAAACTTCTAATTCTTCTTTCGACTCTTGTACTATTATAAACTTTTGAAGTTTTTTTGTGATTCGTTCTAGTCTATTATCATAAAAAGAATCGTAATCATTTTCCCATATACCATCCTTTTCTAAATCTATTAAATGAGACTTCATAGTTTCTTGAATATCTTCATTCTTCTTAAAGAAATCTTTCATATAATTAGCAGGGCTTTTTGCCTTGATAGTTCGCTTATTTAAGAAATCATCTACAATTGTGATGTTTACTATATGATTGACATGAAAATAATCTAACTCTTTGTAATTCTTTTTCATCCAAGATTTTGGAAAGAAATGGTGATAATTTTTACTTGCAGCTATTTTTAACCAGCTGTTATCGATAATGACATCTAAATGATTATCAAATGATTTTGGTTTTTGCTTGGCGTATAAGCAAAGAATAGCTTTAATAAACGACTTTCCCGTACTGAACCAACCATTTGCTTCAATATACTCTTCATCCACTTTTACAGCCCATTCATATTTTGGAAGCTGATCATTAATTATGGATTCAATTTTATCTATATCTTGAGCAAGTTTACCCTCAACTGCTGATGAGTATCTAAAACCCAAAGAAACACGCCAGAAAAAATCTTCTAAACGTTTTTTCATTACTCCGGTTGGGTTTTGTTTATGTTTATGAAAGAAGTAACTAAAAGGAACTATAAGTGCATTATAAGGTAATATTCGGCTTACAACAATGCCATAACTTCTAAAAAAATCTACAGACCTTTTAATACAATCAATTGCTTCATCCCACATTTCGATAAATTTCATTTTATCAAGAGCAAGAATTTGTTTTCTGGTGCAGTCTTTTTCTAATAGTATTGAAACTACTTGTAATACGGTAGCAGATGGAATCGTATTATAATGGCTAGTTGCTAGCTCTGTTTTTAACTCTTCATATTTTTCATCTAAATCAAAAGTGACTTCTTTACTTTTTGGGTCATCTGGATTAGGTGGAAAGATATGGTATGTTTTAGCCACCATAATTTCAAATAATGTGAGTGATTTTCCACCAACATTTAATCTAGTAAAAACCTCTGTAGCCACCTCAATAGGTGCGTTTTTAAGATTGATTACAGAAAAATTATAGGATTGAATTATTTTGGTGTACTTTTTTAACAAAGGATGAAGTTCTTTTGGGTAATTTCCTAGTAAAGTAAAATCACCTTCCATAAGGTCGGTGACTTTAATAAAACTAAATTCTTCTTTTCCTGCTATATCTATAATTACAATTGGCTCATCGCCAACAGCTTTTAAGTCTATAAAAATTTGAGAGTAATCTAATTCTTTTTGATCTTCGTTTATGATTTTTATACCCTTTAAAGCGGCATAAAGTGATGTTAAACGTTGCTGACCATCAAGTACATAATTAACATACTCACCATGTTTGGGTTCAGGTAAAACAATATTTCCTAGATTCCTAACTGAACGTAATCGTTCATTAGTTCTCCAATAAATAAATGTTCCTATAGGATACCCCTTTAATATACTATCTAGAAGTTTTGCTGAAGCTTTAATACCCCAAACAAATTTTCTTTGGAATTGTGGTATTTTAACTTGACCTGTTTCAATTTCACTAATCAAGTCACTATATTTTACGGGTATGTTTTCTAATGATGTTGCCATTTATATTGATTGGGTTGTTTCTACCTTAACTATCTGCTTTTTGCCTGTTACACACTCGTGTATAAGACTTTTACGATAGTTTTTAAG
>JAGQYS010000113.1:2817-4055 GCA_020435965.1 Flavobacteriaceae bacterium
GTTTTAATTTGATCTTTTAAAATAGTTTTGGTTTTTTGAGTATTACTAAAAATCTTATTTAATCTATCAACTATTTCTGTTTGTTCATTAATAGGCGGATAACAGATTTCAATATAACCAGTTTTACTTTGATTCAGAATTGGCAATGTTGTGTATTGTGCAAAACGAATAATTTCCTTCTCAATAATTTTTAAATGGTAGAATAAAAATTCTGGAATTAACTTATAATTAGTTTGTAAGATATTTATTTGTTGATTACAACTAGATGGTTCTTTAATAATTCCAACCTTACCAGCAGTTGCGCCAACGCCAACGAAATAGACACTATTTTCTGGGTATAATTTTATTTCATTATCATCAAGAGCAATTTTGTTGATTAGTTTTTTTGGTTTAGTTAAAATCATTGATTCTTCAAAACAATCAGGTGCATACCATTTGATTGTACCATCAATAAAATATGCCGATTCAGAAGATTTTGGTGTTCCTCCGGTATCTATTGATTTGCAACCCCTTTTCAACTTCCCAAAGTTCCAGTGACTAGGAATCTTTTTAATATATTGACCATCAACTTCTTTGAGTTTTACGTCATCTATTAGCCCTTTAGTACATAACTTATAAATTTGAGATTTTTTTATTGATTCAGTTGTTTTAATCTGTTCCTCTTTAATCTTAATAATTTTATCAATACGCTCACAAGCCTTATCTAGGTAATTAGCGATGGCTATTTGTTCTTTTTTGGGTGGGAAAGCTACTTTTGTTTTCAGATAATAACCTACGTTTAAATTCTGAATACCCGTTGTTTGTTGAACAAAAGGGAAATTAAGTTTGGAAGTGTAAAGACTTGAAAACATGTAGTTTACAAATCTTAAATCAACAGAATTATCAAACTCAATTTTTGCCATGAAGTTTGATGAAATAGCATCAACATTTAACCCCTTAGGATAACCAACTCTACCTACAAGCTGTTTTTCTCCTCCTCCTGACTTTTCAATGATTAAGCAGTTTTCATTTATTTTTCTATTCTTGATAGAACTTTCTTTGATTTTTCTGATGGTTAAATCATCATAAGAAAAATAAATATCATCCAAGTCAGAAACTCTTAGCACAACAATATTTTCCCCCTTAGATTCACTTTCGGGATCACTTCCCCAGTCCCCACCAACAACATTGAGTGTTTTGTCTTTTATTCTGTCTAACTTCCAGTGATCGGGAATTTTACCTAACCATTGTATGTCTGT
>JAGQYS010000113.1:4134-5074 GCA_020435965.1 Flavobacteriaceae bacterium
GTATCACTAGCTGTAGGCTCTTTGTATTTGTAAAAATATTTGTTTGGCAATATTTCGTAACCTAGTTGGTTATACTCTTGCCATTTAATGATTTCGTAATCAATTTCCTTAGCCAAAAAATTATTGATGTAAGCTTCTTTGTCGTTTGCTGTTCTATCAAACGGTATATATTCGTTATCTACAATATAGTGTCTGTGATTATATGTTGCTTCTTTGTCTTGTTTTTTAAACCAAGCCTTTATGTCTTTTGCAGGACTCTCTTTTAACTGAGGTACTTTTGTTTTAAGGATTTGCGCTACCAAAGTTTCAAAAGCTGTTTCTCCAGTAAAGTTAACTTCAATATCAATAGTTTCATTTTCTTTATATGGTGAAGAAATAGCAATATAGAAAGTCATATCACCATACAAATCCAAGCGCTTTTTAACGTTACTATTATTAAGCTGTACATCAAAAGGTTCAGTAATCCATAATTGCTTACCGTTTTCATCTTCTTGCCAAAACACGACTTCTACCTTATGAAAGGCAAAGTCTTTAGTGTGGAATTTTTTACAGTATTCATTTTCTTCCCAAGCTTCGTATTGTTGGTCTATCCATTTACGGTTGTCATCTGTAATATGGTTACGTTTGTTACCAAAAGATTTGGGTTCTTTTTCAAATTGGTCTCGTGCATTAATAATTAGCACCTGATCTTTTTTGTGTGCAGGTTTATTGTTGTTGAGCAACCAAATGTATGTGTAAATACCTGTGTTGTAGAACATCTGGTCTGGAACCATTACAATAGTGTCAATCAAATCGTTTTCAAGAATATTACGACGTATCTCACTTTCGGATTGTGTAGCATCTCCATTACTTAATGGCGAACCATTAAAAAGCACAGCGATTTTAGAACCGCCATCCTTTGCAGGTTTCATTTTTTCAATCATGGTTTGTAAAAACAACA
>JAGQYS010000114.1:0-1865 GCA_020435965.1 Flavobacteriaceae bacterium
AGAGCTGTATAAATGGCTTCGATTGCATTAAAATCTTTAACATGCTTCTTTAATTTATCCGAAGGAAATAGTGCTTTGTATTTTCTAAATACATTACGCGCCATCGTCTCAAATGTAGTTCTTGTAGTCTCATTAAGACATACAGCATCTGTTGCTTGTTTTATTTTAGCAATTTTAGACATTGGTTTGGCATCCTTTAACTCTTGTAAAGAAAAATTAAGCTCTTTTAAATAAGTTTTTACGTCTTTAATGGATTGTTTTAACTCTACCTCAACATCTTCCAATGGTTCTACTGGTTTTCCTGGCTTATTTGTATTACCTGACCCTTTACTTCCTTCTCCATAAATGGAATAAGCTTTCTCTAATTGCTTATACACATTCCCATAATCCACAATTAACCCATTTTCTTTCTCGTCATCATACACACGATTTGCTCTTGCAATGGTTTGCATTAGCGTATGCCCTTTTATAGGCTTGTCTAAATACACTGTAGACACACAAGGCGCATCAAAACCTGTAATCCACATGGCACAGACTATTGCTAAACGAAACGGATTATCTTCATCTTTAAACTCTTTTTCAAGATTACGCTCAACCATTTTTCGTCGGTGTATTTCAATATCTAAATTCATTTTCTTGAACTTATCCACTTCATTTTGCTCACCACTTACCACCACACAAACTTCGGTTTCCTTAACCTTATTATACTTTCGTTTTAACTCCTGCTCTTCCTGCTGGTCGGTTGCCTTATCTATACGCTCTTGTAGTTCTTTAAGGTATTCTGGCCAATATTGTTGTACCAAATCGTACATCTTTACAGCAGTAGGTTTGTCTAAAGCCACATACATGGCTTTACCTTGGTATCCGCGTTCGTTAAAGTGCCAAACCAAATCTTTGGCAATAGCCTCTAATCTTGGTTGTGCTGTTAGAATCGGGTAATCTCTACTGAAAAGATATTCCAGTTTCTTTTTTTGGTCGTCATCCAAATCTTCATTTTCAAACACCTCAGCCATACGTTCATCCAATTCCGGATTAGTAATGTCTAGCTTTTCACCTCTATTTAAGTAACGTAGTGGAAGCGTTGCTTCATCTTCAATCGCTCGTTTAAAATCATAAATAGAAACATACTCACCAAAAATGTTTTTGGTTAGCTCTTCTTCTTCTTTTATAATTGGTGTTCCTGTAAAGCCTAAATAGGATGCATTTGGCAAACCATGAAAACGCATGTTTCTTGCATAAGTACCTGACTGTGTACGATGGGCTTCGTCACTGATGACGATAATGTTTTTACGCTCTGTAATAAGTGGATATTCGCTTTCTACTTTTGGGTCTATCGAAAATTTATGAATAAGCGTAAATACATAACGATGATTTTCGGCTAACAACTCTCGCAAATGCTCACGACCTGTCATACCTTTTTTCTTTCCTGCTATTATATTTTTGTCGTTAACAACACCAACACCAGAAAACGTATCATATAACTGATTTTCTAACTCGGTTCTATCAACCGCTATTAAGAACGTGTAAGAACCACCAAGTTTACGATGAATTTTTTCGCATAAAAACACCATAGAATAGGATTTACCAGATCCTTGTGTGTGCCAAAACACACCAAGTTTACCTTCTAGGTCCTCTATATTATCAACATTGCCTATAACTTTATTGACACCAATGTATTGGTGGTTTTTAGCCATTAATTTAATAACATCGCCTTGAGAATCGTCAAACAGTAAAAAGTTTTCAAAAATATCCATCAAACGATGTTTGGCGCACGTACCACGTAGCATAGTATCTAAACTTACTTCGCCTTCTTCTTCCTCTTCTATACGTTTCCATTCTAAAAAGAATTTGTAAGGGCTAGTTAT
>JAGQYS010000114.1:1968-7989 GCA_020435965.1 Flavobacteriaceae bacterium
TTAAATTATCGTTGTAGGCATGACGTAAATCTTGGTGATGCGCTTTTAACTCAAAAAACACTAAGGGAATACCATTTACAAAACCTACCACATCTGGTCTACGTAAATAAAGCTCTCCTAAAACCTCAAACTGTCTAACCGCTAAAAAGTGATTGTTTTCGTAATTTTTAAAGTCAAACACTTTTAGCTTAGTTTTAACCAATTCGCCTTTAGTATTGGTATAACTAACTGGCACACCATTTTTAAGATAGTCGGTTTTTTCTTTATTTATTCTTCCTAAAGTTTGATCTGCTACGTTTTGGGTAATTAACTCAATTGCCTGCTCATAAGCTACATCTGGATGATTAGAATTGAGTTTTTGTATGGCTTGGAATAGATAACGTTTTAAAACTACCTCGGTTTTATCTTCTCTACCTAACAAACCTTCTGTGCCGAAAGATTCTTTTTTCCAAGCAGTCACTACAGTCCACCCTAATTCTTCTAACACATCTTGTGTGGCTTGCTCTATTAAACCGTCTTCTGAGTATTCGTAGCTCATAATTCTTATTAATTAAGCCAATTATAAAATTGCTCACTTATGTTTTGTTGCCATTTATTTATATTACTTTCTACTTCAATAGTAATGACACTACACTCTTTTTCTAATGGATTACTAGAAACTGGATCTAAAAACAACCCATTCCGTTTTTCGTTTTTAATACCAGGATATACCAAAGCTACTTTTTTAGCTTTATAATATTCATGGTAAACATACATCTGCCTTAAATCATCAGGTGATGGGTTATATCCATTCAAATTTTTCCATTTAGTATCTAAAATAATACTTTCTCCTTCATTTTCTATCCAAATATCAGGTTTCATACTAGAACGATTTCCTTTTTCAGGTTTCCAAAAGTATTTAGAAGTTTGTGCAGTAATTTGAGACTTGTTTTTTTTATGTTTTCTTAAACTTTTAAATATAAATTTCTCCCAAAGTAGATTCATATCGAACATTAATGCTAATACATTATTTCTACCTTTACTTATATCTGGATGATACTGTAAAAGCAATAATTTAGCGATTTCTATTCCTTTTTTATAATGTTCTGTTTTCCTGTTAAAGTATAAATTATTAAAAGTTGATTCCGTTACTTTTATATCAGGCATTTCTGGAAAATTCAAAAATAAAGAACCTATTCTGCCATATAATGATGCATTAGTATTTATTTGCTTTATTAGCTGAAGTGTTTTGTATAGAATAAAATGCAACTTGTGATTTACATCATAAGTGGTATGGCGCACATAAAACCTTTCTTGGTGAGTAATGTTATGTTGAATGTGCTTGTTAAACTGTAAACTACCTTTTAAGGCAGATACATTTCCCTCTTTTTTTCTGTATTTTTTGACTAAGCCAGAATGTAATAAGTATTCAACTTCTTTAATAAATAGTTCAAAATATAAATCGAGTATTGTATTAGGTTTTATTTTTAAATGACTTGAACTTGTCGATTTAATATCAAAACCACCGACTGATCGCATCATACCAATTAAAATATCACGCCATTTCTTTTCTTCTAATTTAAAATTTGAATTTTTATCTGCTTTGGGCAAGACTTCAATAAGCGTTTTACCTACTTGAATTACACCAACATGTTCATTAAACTGTACGCCATTATAGATTAATTTAAAAAAAGGAACCCCTGAACCATAATATTGCTGTAACGCTTTAAATTGGTCTTCAGAAATTCGTTTTTCGCCTATATCAAAACGAAGAATTTCATGTTCAAAAACAACGATATGTTTATTTGCTTTATGCAATAGAATCCTTCATTAAAAGCTGAATGGCTTTATCAAAAGACATATCAACATTGTTAATTTTATAATTGTGATTACTATTTCTATAATCTATAATTTCATAAATATCTCTTTCCTCAAAATCACCTCTACTTTCATGGTCAAAATCTGCAAAAGCATCAGCGATTTTATCCCAATCTTTTTTGTTAACGAAGCCTTTCCCGAGTACTAAACCTATTTTTCCAAAATCTCCAAAAAAATATTCTTGTAATAATGGAATGATATTTTTATAAAATGTTTTTATTATTTTCTGTTCCTTATCTTTTTCTTCTTCAATAATAAAAAATGAATGTCCAATAGCATGATCTTTATCAAGCAGCTTTTCTATACGACTATTTATAGTCTTTAAAATTTGGGAAGTCTTATAATTAAACGCAGAATAATCGAGTTCTTTTAAAGAATAGTCTGGTGGTATTTCTTCAAACGTAAAACGTCTTCTTAAAGCTGTATCTAGAGCTTCTACACTTCTATCTGCTGTATTCATTGTGCCAATAATATATAGATTTGGTGGCACACCAAAAGGTTCTTTACTATATGGTAATGTTATTTGCAATGCTTCTTTATTACCTAATCGTTTATCCTTTTCAATTAATGTGATAAGCTCTCCAAAAATTTGAGAAACATTACCTCTGTTAATTTCATCTATAATCATAACAATTGGTGATGCAGAATTACCTACTTTTTTAATAGCTTCTTTAAATACACCACTATTAAACTTTTTAATGATTTCGTTCTCATCTAAAATGTCTACTTCCTTTGATTCTATAATTGATTGTGAATCTGGATTAAAAACTTCTGCCTCGAATTTTTTTAATCCACCAAACACAGCATAAAATTCAGTTATTCTTGGTGTTACCTGTACAGTTTCTTTAACCTGATTAAGATTATCTATTTCGGATATGGACTTAAATCTATCGTATAGTTTTTGAATATTTTCTTTTGTTAATGGTGCTGATTTTTTAGCAATAGAATCCTTTGCTCTCGCAATAATTGAATTATTACTATTCAATTTCTTTACCTCAACATCACTTCCCCTAAGTGTTTTATAAACTGGTGGATTATTAGCTTCTAACAGTTTCAAAATATGTTCAATAAAAGCATCATATAAATCATCGAAACTATAATTACTATTTGATGTGTTTAACTTTATATATTCCTTATAACAATTATAACCAGCATTTGCACATGCTTTTTTAAATATGCCAGATTCAATTTCATATTTTAAAAAACTATCGTCTTCGTCTAGATCTTGTGGTTTTATGCCTTCAATAAAATCTTCGTAAGACATACTTTGATGAAAAGTGGTGAATAAAATACGTCCTTCATTATAAAGTTTATCAAATTCTGCTTTTATAAATGGTCTATCTTGATTTAAGTCAAAATTAGGATTTACAATTCCGATGGCTTTATTTACGGTATGATACGTTTTTCCTGTCCCTGGTGGGCCGAAAAGGATTTGGTTTAATGGTAAATCTATATTATTGCTCTTGGTTTTTGATGATATTGGTGCAGTTATATCTCCATCAATAAATTCAACATTAAAATAGGGTTGGAATAAAAGCTGATTTGCCTCTTGTAAATCTCTACTTTTAACTTTAAAAAGCGAAGTGTTTCCACTAGGATAAATAGCTCTAGTATCATTTAATTGATTAACCCTTTTAATAGGCTCTTGGATCATCTCTATTTCCCTAAATAACCAACCATCGTCGTTTATAATTTCTCTAGGAATATATTCGCAAGTATTTGAAACAATACGTGCAATGCCTATTAGCTCATCTCCTCCTAGAGTTATGTATACATAATCTCCTTCTTTTAATTGGTTTTTGAATTTATCGCCTCGACCTTTACCTGTACTTTCATGAATAGTAATCCAATTATTTTCTTTTAAAGCATCAATAATATGTTTCCTCTTATTTGCTTTAAAAGAACCATGTGATACTTTATAAAGACTAGCTCCATTTAAATTAATTGTACTAAACATTTTACTATCCTTAACTTCGTGATTGTTTGTATTTTCTAAATATACTTTTTTGTTATACAATGTATCATAATAAGCAAAAAACGAAGTGAATTTATAAATTTCTTCTTGTTTTAGCTTAAAACCAATATCCTTTAATCTTTTTACATTATTAGATCTTTTACCTTCTTTAGAAAAAGCTTGATTTTGCGTTAGCATTTCACTGATAGTTAACCCTATAACATTAGTGTTAATATCTAAATTTCTATCAAAATCCTCTAAACCGTTTAATGTGTGTATTTGTATATTGTTTAAACTTCCATCTTCATTTACAATAATAACCCTATCATTTAGTTTTAAAGAGTTGGCAATACTTTTATATTTAGAGTAACCTGAAATTAAATAATAACTAATAAAATTTTTATCATTTATTTCTTTAATAATTTGATTTACATCTAATTCCAATGGATGAATAAAAGGTTGAAAATTTGCTTTTACTCTAGAAATTAATTCAGGATAAACTGCATTAGTTTGTAAAAATTGATCGTTACTACAAGTAACTTCCTTCACGTTACTTAAAAATATACTTTCTCCCTGATTAATTTCTGAAATTTCCCCGATGAATATTTTATTAAACTTATTTATAAAAATGCCATTATCATTTAATCCAAGGTCACCATATACACGTTGCCATCTGATATCTTTTGGATCTTTCCATAAAATAGAATTATCAGCAACATTGTATTGATCTAAATTATCTAATCTAGCAATTAAGGTTTTTATCATTTAATTACATTTTTAATATTCACTATTCTCCTCTGCCACCATACCTAAACTATCATTAACTTCATACTTCAAGCTTCCACCCTCTAGTTTATCTACAACCTGTCCTGAGCTTGTCGAAGGGTCTATCATCCCACTCATTAAGCGTGGTAACAAGATATCGCGTGCTTCTTTTAAGTGTTGGTTTTGTTTGGATAGATTTATGATAGAATTAAACATTGGTCTAACTATTTTTTCAAAAGAATTCATTTTAATTTGTTCAGGTTTATTCAGCTTAACAAAATCTAACTCTTTTCTTTTTATATGTTTCATTGTAGCTCCTGTAGTCAAAGAATCAAATATTTTTAATGAATTCTTTGTCGCTAAATAAACATAAGAATAACCAAAACCCTTGGCAGGTGTAACTTTGAATAAATGTTGATTGACCAATCCTTTTTCATACAACCAAATAACAACTTCTAATGAAGCCGACCATGAGAACAAAATATCCCCATTTTCAACAATATACTTATCAGGTATATTTTTCCCACAGTTCCTAGGTGAATCTGAATTGAGCCCATTTTTCATTTCCTTTATTTTTATAACAGGTAAGCCTTTATCACCTAAATCTTTTGGTTTAAAAGCGTAGCCATTCATAAAAGTTGCTATTTTGCTTAACTTCACTTTCTCCCAACCCATAGGCAATCCAGTCTCTTCATCAAACTTTACAGTTTCGTGACCCGGAAATTTAAAGCGTACAAACCACTCTTCATAGGTAAGTTGTGCTTGTTCTTCTAATAGTTTAATGCGCTTTAGGTTGTTTTCTATTAAATCATCATAAGCGGATAAAATGGTTGCTATTTTGCGTTGGGTTTCTTTAGATTTAGGAACATCAATTTTTATTGCACAAAAGTTAGATTTACTAACATGGTGTCTACCTGAAGCTGTACCTGGATTAGCATTTAAAACTTTAGGTAGGTTAATTTTTAATACATAATAGACAAAATCTTCATCGTAACTCTCATTCGGTATTACAACATTCACGGATTGATTTGTAAAACAATATCTATCTGCTTGAAATATTTTTTCGCCAACCGTACCAATAGTTACAACACCTGTAGCTTTGGGTGGTATATATGAGTTTTTATATCTCTTAAATGCTTTTTCTGAATAATTCTCTTCCCAATTAGTGACATATCTTCTATCAATTTCCATATCAGTTGGCTTGATAAAAGGATAGTCACCTCCATAGTTGGCAGGATCTTTTTTAGGTGGTGTATTTCCTGTTATAACTTCACCTAAATCACCTATTTTTACTCGCTTCCAACCTTCCATCATAACTTGACCGATTTATCATTGCCTTCTATGATTTCGACAGACTCAGGCAACGGGTTTTCATTATTTTCTGACAATGCGATACCTTCGGCAAGCTCAGGCACCGCATTTTTGGAAACTTCGGTGGCTGAGCT
>JAGQYS010000008.1 GCA_020435965.1 Flavobacteriaceae bacterium
AGCAAAGGTACGCGGTCGTAGCGGTGTGATGTAGGTAGCTTGCCTTTTTTTGTGCTCAAAATTTAGATTTTTATTACTTTTCTTCCAAGCTTTTTGTTATGGAATTTGTATTTTGCTTTTAAAATATTTTGGTTTTATGTCTAAAGTTGTTTTAATTACTGGTGGTTCTTCAGGTATTGGTAAATCTATAGGTGAGTTTTTAATAACTAAAGGATTTCAGGTTTATGGGACTAGCCGAAATCCTGAGAATTATCCTAAAAGTTTATTTCCTTTAGTAGCTTTAGATGTTACAGATGTTAATTCAATCCAAACGTGTATTGAAGAAGTTATTTCTAATGTTGGAAAGTTAGATGTATTAGTTAATAATGCTGGAGCAGGAATAACTGGTCCTATTGAAGAAATTCCTGAAACTGAAATCAAGCGAAACTTTGAAACCAATTTTTTTGGACCAATCAATGTGATAAAAGCAGCCTTGCCTCAAATGCGTAAGCAAAATTCTGGATTGATTATTAATATTACTTCGATTGCTGGTTATATGGGATTACCATATAGAGGTGTTTACTGTGCAAGTAAAGGTGCTTTAGAGCTGATTACCGAAGCCTTTAGAATGGAAACCAAAGGCTTTAATGTTAATATGACCAATGTTGCTCCAGGAGATTTTGCCACCAATATTGCAGCTGGTCGCTACCATGCTCCTGTTTTAGAAAAATCTCCATATAAAGAACCTTATGGGAATACCTTAAAACTAATGAATGAGCATGTAGATAGTGGAAGTGATCCTAACATCATGGCAAAAGTGATTTATAAAATCATTGAAACTAAAAACCCTAAAGTACATTATAAAGTTGGTGTGTTTATGCAGAAATTCTCCATTGTTTTAAAGCGAATCCTTCCAGATAGATTTTATGAAAAAATGCTTATGAATCATTATAAGTTATAATTTCAGAGACACTAATTTAAGTTGTTAATATATTTTAATTAAATTTTCTTCAGCAGGAATGATTTAGTTGTAAATTCGCAGAGAATTTTTCCACAATTTAAAACACAACACATGAAATTTTTTATTGATACTGCCAATCTTGATCAGATAAAAGAAGCTCAAGATCTTGGAGTACTAGATGGTGTTACAACCAACCCTTCATTAATGGCTAAAGAAGGAATAACAGGTCAGAATAACATACTTAAACACTACGTTGATATCTGCAATATAGTTGATGGTGATGTAAGCGCCGAAGTGATTGCAACAGATTTTGAAGGTATGATTAGAGAAGGCGAAGCCTTAGCAGATTTACACGAACAAATCGTTGTAAAACTACCAATGATAAAAGATGGAGTAAAGGCTTGTAAGTATTTTTCTGAACGTGATATAAAAACCAATGTAACATTAGTATTTTCTCCAGGTCAAGCTCTTTTAGCTGCAAAAGCTGGAGCAACCTATGTTTCGCCTTTTATTGGACGATTGGATGATATATCTACCGATGGTTTAAACCTTATTGCAGAAATACGTCAAATTTATGACAACTATGGTTTTGAAACTGAAATCTTAGCAGCTTCAGTACGACATACCATGCATATTATAGACTGTGCCAAGCTTGGTGCTGATGTCATGACAGGACCATTAAGCGCTATTGAAGGTTTGCTGAAACACCCTTTAACAGATATAGGATTGGCAAAATTTCTTGAAGATTACAAGAAAGGAAATTAATTATTTTGAGATTTGTAAAGAAGGTGCGGTTTTCGCACCTTTTTTTGTTACAGGAAATCTAATAGCTCTTTAAAATCACTACTAAACATATTGGCATTTGAAGTAATGATTCTATTGTTTTTATCAATAACCATTACCTTGTTTATGTACTGAATGGCCAATATTTTTTTGGCAGCTTCAGCATCTCTAAATCTATATTCGCCTTGAAGCGGAAAGTTATTCTGATTTAATAAACGTTTCCACATGGTTGGTTTATCAGCATTAATATTTATAGAAATAAAGTTAATGTTAGGATATTTTTCTTTTAACTCAGCAACTTTATTATGGCTGTTTTTAAAGTGATCTTTGATAGCATGGGACCAAAAATAGATAACCGTAGGTTTGTTAAACATGGCATCTATATTGGTCACTTCATTTTTATAATTAATAACTTCTATATCAGGAAATTTGTTTCCAGGTCTTAGTTTTTTAATGGTGTTGTATAAACTTGTAATATATTCTGAATGTTCTTCATTTGTGCTTTTACTCAAAAAAGAATCATACATGGCATCACAATCGGCATCAGAATTATTGTAAGACAAGAAATTTCTGGTTGCGTATTTTAATAAGTTGTTTTTAATGTCCTTATTAGAAACCATTTCGTTCATTAAATCTAACTTATTCAAATTGTAAACAATGGAGTTTCTGTTAAAAACAGAGTCTTGAGTCAATTCAAAATAGCGATCCAAGGCTAGATTGTTAAAATGTGGAAATAGAAAATTATAGTAAGGATAAAAATCTTTTAAAACATCATCATTATAATCTATGTCTGCTCTATAGTCATAAAAGTTAGCAGGTAAACTAGATCTGTTTACAATTTCATGCCTGCCAAAATACCTAAATGGATATAACTCTTTGTGTGTTGAGTAGCTATAGTTTATACTGGCTAATGCAACCTTATTAAACAAAGGAGAATTTTCATACTTTTCATTAAACTTATTAAGACTAGCTATTTTTTCTGCTTTTAATGAATCTATAACTTTTAAAAACTTAATTGGCTCAAACTTAGAAACCTCATAGACAATTTTATCTTCACCATCTAAAGTATTGTATAAATTTATGAGATAATTGTTTTTCTTTGAGCCGCGACCAGTAAACACTAAAGACTCATCAAAATCTAATGTGTTTAAACGAAGCATAATGCTATCGTTTGGCTCTAAAACAATAATTTGATATTCACCTCCATGAATAAAAGAGTGCAAACCAGGACTTAAAGTTTCTATGTTGTATGAAAAACGGTTGTCTTTATCTAAATATAATGTATCAATAGGAGAGGTGTCATCATAAAGCACAAGATGATCATTTACAGGATTCACTATTTCACCACCAATAAAGGCTTGACCACAACTAGAATCAGTTTCTGGCTTGCAATTAAATAACAGTATGAAAATTGAAAAAGTAAGTAAAAGTCTCCTCATATAATCACCATCAATATTGACTTGAAGTGTCTTTAAATTTTGTACAAAAATATAGCTTGAACTCGAAATGCCATGTTAATGCGTTGTTAAATGTTTTAAGCACTTGTTTTATTGGCTTTATGATTGCTTTTTTCTACTTTTGCAAAAAATTTAAAGATAAATTATGTTATCAGTTTCTAATCTTTCAGTTCAATTTGGAAAACGCATACTTTTTGATGAGGTAAATACAACCTTTAATAATGGAAATTGCTATGGAATAATTGGAGCAAATGGTGCAGGAAAATCAACTTTTTTAAAGATTTTAGCAGGAAAGCAAGAGCCAACTTCAGGACATGTACATTTAGAGCCTGGAAAACGTATGTCTGTGCTTGAGCAAAACCATAATAAGCATGATGAAGACACGGTTTTAGAAACTGTTTTAAAAGGAAATAAGCCTTTGTACAAATTAAAATCTGAAATAGATGCACTTTATGCTGATTACACTGATGAAAATGCTGAAAAAATTGGCGAACTTCAAGTAGAATTTGAAGAAATGAATGGCTGGAATGCTGATAGCGATGCTGCAGCTATGCTTAGTAATCTTGGTATAAAAGAAGATTTGCATTATACCTTAGTGGCAGACTTAGATGGTAAACAAAAAGTAAGAGTATTATTGGCGCAAGCTTTATTTGGAAATCCAGATGTTCTCATTATGGATGAGCCAACAAACGACCTAGATTACGAAACCATTTCCTGGTTAGAAAACTTTTTGGCAAATTATGATAATTGCGTTATAGTGGTGTCGCACGACAGGCACTTTCTAGATGCTGTTTGTACACATATTTCTGATATAGATTTTGGTAAAATCACACATTATTCTGGTAACTATACGTTTTGGTACGAATCTTCACAATTAGCTGCAAAACAAAGAGCTCAGCAAAACAAAAAAGCTGAGGAGAAGAAAAAAGAATTGGAAGAGTTTATTAGACGATTTTCTGCAAACGTTGCAAAATCTAAACAAGCTACAAGTAGAAAAAAGATGATTGAAAAGCTAAATATTGCTGATATTAAACCATCTAGTCGTCGTTATCCAGCCATTATTTTTGAACGTGAAAGAGAAGCTGGAGACCAAATATTAAATATTGAAAACCTATCTGCTTCTATTGATGGCGAAGTAGTTTTTAAAGATATTGATATCAATTTGGCCAAAGGAGATAAAGTTGTAGTTTACTCTAAAGATTCTAGAGCTACAACAGCTTTTTATCAAATTATTGCTGGAAATGAAAAAGCAGATTCTGGAAAATTTGCTTGGGGAATTACAACAACACAATCGTATTTACCTCTAGATAACAGTAGCTTTTTTCAAAATAAGTTGACCTTGGTAGATTGGTTGCGTCAATGGGCTACAACCGAAGAAGAACGCGAAGAAGTTTACGTAAGAGGCTTTTTAGGAAAAATGATTTTTAGTGGTGAAGAAGCTCTTAAAACAGCCGACGTATTATCTGGAGGTGAGAAAGTACGTTGCATGTTATCTCGTATGATGATGATTCGTGCTAACGTGCTTATTTTAGACGAACCTACAAACCACTTAGACCTTGAAAGTATTACTGCGTTTAATAACTCATTAAAGAATTTTAAAGGCACAGTATTGTTTACAACTCACGATCATGAGTTTGCACAAACTGTTGCCAATCGTGTTATTGAATTAACACCAAATGGAGTAATAGACAGATACACAACTTTTGATGAATACATGCAAGACAAGAAAATTAAGGAACTTAGAGATAAGATGTATTCGGTTATAGCTTAATGAAAATGAAATTATATTATTAAAAAAGCCTAAAACTTTAAGTTTTGGGCTTTTTTTGTTTTTAATGAGTACTGCAACTGAAAACTGGACACTAATTTATGCTTCCATTTCAGCAACAGCACCTTGAACAACTGGAACTGCTTTATCAAGCTCATCATTATGCACATAAACTTCTTGAAAATATTGAATAGCAGAACCAAAACCAGCTAGTCTGCCAGATTCAGATTCATCTTTAATTACAGGTGTGATTCCTATGTCTTCAAGTTTAGCCACAATATTTGTAACCATCATCATACTTCCAGAGTATATTTTTGTATAGTGAGATTCCATATCAATTGTTTTTAGAAGTATTAAGATACGAAAAATCTTTCAATTTTGTACATTTAGCAAAACGAATAATTTTCTATTTTTATTAATTCAACAAATCATGGCCAACCTTAAAAAGCAGATATTAGAGTTACATAAAGTTTCAGAACCACTTGAGCCTAATGAGATGGAACGTTCCAGTTATGTCAATGAAGTTAGTGAGTATGCTAATCATTTTATTAATGATCTGGAAACTTCAAAAACATTTGTTGGTTCTAAAGAAACTCCAAATGCCTTTTCACTTTCAAAAAACAAAAAAAGTTTATCTGAAATTTTAAAACTATATGATGCTGAAATAGCAACAAAAGGTATAAAACCAGCTTCAGGAGGACATATAGGTTATATTCCTGGAGGAGGCATTTATACGTCTGCCATTGCAGATTTTTTAGTAGATGTTACTAATGAATACGTTGGCATGCATTTTTCGTGTCCTGGAGGTGTGGCTATAGAACATGTGCTTTTAGATTGGATGAAAGAGATGTTTGGATTTCCAGAATCAGCAGTTGGTAACTTGACCTCAGGTGGTTCTATTGCCAATCTCATTGCTCTAACAGCAGCAAGAGACAAACACAAAATAAAAAATGCTAAGATTGAAAAAAGTGTGTTATATCTTAGTCCACAAGTTCATCACTGCATTCAAAAGGCTTTAAAAATTATTGGACTTGAAGATGTTATTATCAATTATTTAGAGCTTGATGAGGATTCAAAAATTAAAGTAGATAATTTAAAATCAAAAATAGAAACTGATAAGAATAATGGCTTAAATCCGTTTTTGGTTGTCGCTTCCGCAGGAACAACTGATACTGGAGCAATTGATCCATTAGAAGCAATTGGTAACCTTGCGAAAGAACACAATTTATGGTATCATGTTGATGGAGCTTATGGAGGATTTTTCATTTTGGTTGATAATATCAAAGAAAAGTTTAGAGGTATTGAAATGGCAGATTCCTTAGTTGTAGATCCACACAAAGGACTCTTTTTGCCTTATGGATTGGGAGCAGTTTTGATTAAAGACAAGCAAGCGGTTTATCATTCTCATGTTGTAAGAGCTAATTACATGCAAGATGCAGTAGCTGAAGAAACTCCAGTAAATCCAGCAGATGTTTCACCAGAATTGACAAAGCATTTCAGGAGTTTACGTTTATGGCTACCTTTACAACTGCATGGCGTAGAACCATTTGTAGCTTGTCTTGAAGAAAAATTACTTTTAACTCAATATTTTAGAGAAGAACTTTTAAAAATTGGATTTAAAGTTGGCCCAGAACCAGACTTGTCTGTCAGCTATTTTTGGTATCCAACCAATGACGACAATGAAAATGAGTTTAATGAAAAACTCTTAAAAGAACTCCATAAAGATGGAGAGGTTTTTCTAAGTTCAACTAAAATCAACAATAAGTTTGTGATTAGAATAGCTATATTGTCATTCAGAACAAAACTTCAAACCATTGACAAAGCAGTCGCAATGATTGAGCGAGCATTAAAAAAGATTAAAACCGAACATTAGATTATGCTATGAAAAAATCATATTACATTATAGTCTTAATTATTGTAATTTCTACAAACATGAATGCACAAAACAAACGACTTAGGGATTATGGTATTGAAATTGGTGTTTTAAAACCAGGTAAACTCAACGCTATAACAGATGTTAAAGGTGTTACTGTTGGCCATGAAACCCTTATTGAAAGTGATCATATTAGAACAGGTGTCACAGCGATTATTCCACATCAACAAAATATATTTCAAAACAAAGTTCCAGCTGCCATTTACATTGGTAATGGTTTTGGAAAACTCGCTGGTTACAGCCAAGTTAAAGAGCTTGGGAATATTGAAACTCCAATTATTTTAACCAATACTTTAAGTGTGGCTGCTGCAACAGAAGGGTTAATAAGTTATACCTTGAATCAAGAAGAAAATGCTGATGTAAGATCAGTAAATTCAGTTGTTGGCGAAACCAACGATGGTTGGTTAAACGATATTCGAGGTCGTCACGTTACAGAGCAACATGTATTAACTGCCATTGCAAATGCAAAAAGTGGACATGTAGAAGAAGGTAACGTTGGTGCTGGAACAGGAACCATTTGTTTTGGTTATAAAGGAGGTATTGGAACGTCTTCAAGAGAACTTCCAGAATCTTTAGGAGGTTATATTGTAGGCGTCTTAGTGCAAACCAATTTTGGAGGTGTGTTAGAAATAAATGGTGTTCCAATTGCTAAAGAGCTACAAAAATATCCTTATCGAGATAAAATTTTAAATGATGCCGATGGTTCATGTATGATTGTAGTAATAACAGATGCTCCATTGAGTCCAAGAAACCTTGAACGTTTAGCAAAACGTGCCTTACTCGGACTTGGCAAAACAGGAGGAATCGCTTCTAATGGAAGCGGAGATTATGTGATTGCAGTATCGACAGCTAAAGAGAATTTAATTCCAAATCAAAGCGATTCGATGTTTAACGAAAAAAAAGAAGTAAGAAATGATGATATTTCACCTTTGTTTTTGGCCACCATAGAAGCTACAGAAGAAGCCATATTAAATTCATTATTTGTTGCAGAAACAATGGTTGGACGCGATGGTCATAAAATTGAGTCATTACCAATTGATAAGGTTATGGAGCTTATAAAGAAATATGATGGAATAAAAGATTAAATTTAGTAACTTTCTGATTGTTAATTAAGTAAACATGTTATCTTTTTTTAGACGCATTAGAAAATCGCTGATTGCCAATGGTAGTGCTAGAAAATATATCTTCTATGCAATAGGCGAAATTGTTTTAGTCGTTATTGGGATTTTAATTGCAATAAATCTTAATAATAATAATCAAAACAAAATCTCAAAGTATGATAGAAATGAAAAAATCGAGAAGCTAAGGCATATTATATATGAAGACAGTTTGGAACTTTCATTTATAATAGAATATAACCGCAATGCTTCAAAAGTTTTGGATTCTCTTTTGATATCAATTAATACTGAGATGAATCAAGAGGATTATGTGCATTTTGCCAAATCGTTTGTAAAGGTTAATTTTGAGTTCAGGAATACTGTGCCAAACCTAAGCATTTATGACGAATTGGTGTCGTCAGGCGAATACAGTAAAATTGAGGATGAAACTTTAAAAACTCAAGTCTCTGCATATTTCAGGTTATACACCCATTTTAACAATCTGATTATTCGGTTTGTAAATGCCCTCAATATTTCCCAAAAGCAATTATACTATCAAGGTATACTATCACATAGAAATTTTAGGAACAATCTTTCAGATGAAGCTTATGCAAATGGTTATAATGATTTTATGGTGTTGCTTAATGACCCAGTAAAAAAGAAAATCTTTGAAAACCATTTATACGAACTAAAAGATGTGCACGACCAAATTGCAATGTTTTATAATGCCTTGTGTGAATTTTATATGCAAGGCCTTCCGTTAAAACCACAAGAAATAACCAATTGATAATAAGTGTTATGTTAAAGATTTATAGTTCTGTATTGATGAGTTTTCTGTTTTTTGTCAGTTGCAATGAGATATCAAAAAAGAAAACTATTAAAAACAACAACAAAGCAGAAGCAGAGGTAAACCTTACCAAATCTGTATCTGCAAACCAAAAATGGATGCAAGCTATAAACGATAAAAACATAGAATTACTTTCAAGCTTGTACACAGAAAACGCCATGGTGCTTTCTTCAAATGGTGTTGACTTAGCAAATAGAGCAGAAATTTTAGAGCTTGTTCCAAAAGTTGATTTTATTGTTAAGAGTGTATCAACAACCAAAAGAATTAAAGCAAATGATTCCTATGATTATGAAATAGGACGTTTTATAAATAAAGATGATGTACTGGCAAAACATCTGATTATTTGGAATACCTCAGATAATGACAATAAACGAGAATTGGAATTCATTATGGAAACTGATGATTCCAATGTTGATTTAAAAGAGATAGACAAGCAACGCGCAAATTGGATGACTTTATGTAACGCTCACGATACTAAATCTTTAATTGAAAATGTGTATTCAGATAACACCATGTATTATAACAGAGGTCGTATGCTTATTGGAAGAGCAGATTTAATTAAAGAATATGACTACATGAATAATGAGCAATACCAATT
Organism: Flavobacteriaceae bacterium; assembly: GCA_020435965.1. GTDB lineage: Bacteria > Bacteroidota > Bacteroidia > Flavobacteriales > Flavobacteriaceae > CAJQLB01. The sequence goes on from JAGQYS010000008.1 coordinate 9,424, forward strand.
AACTTTAAAACCTATTTTAGTTGAACCAGTTTCAGAAACTATAGTTTATGAGTTTGGACAATGCAAAGGCTCTTACAACGGAAAATACATTCTTGTTTGGCAAAAAAATGATAAAGGGATTTGGCAAGTTTTATTTGACTCTAATATTTAGAAGCTTATCGCAACTCAGCGCCAAGCTGCTTTTCAAAATTACTTTGTAACTTGCTCATAATTTTATCAATCTGCTTGTCAGTAAGTGTTTTGTGCTCGTCTTGCAAGGTGAAACTAACAGCATAACTCTTTTTGCCTTCTGGAAGATTTTTTCCTTCATATACATCAAACAAATTCACATTTTTAAGCAATTGCTTTTCAGATTGATTCGCAATTTTATGGATATCCTCAAATGAAACGGATTGGTCTAATAATAGAGCAAAGTCACGTCTAACTTCCGGATATTTTGGAATATCTGTAAACGTAATTTTATTGCGTTTTGCAACCTCAAGAATATTGTCCCAATTAAAATCGGCAAACAAAACCTCCTGAGAAATTCCGAATTTTTTCAAAATAGACTTCTTCACAATGCCAAAGTCAACTAACTTGGTTTTACCTAGTCCGAGACTTAAGCCTTCGCTAAACACATCATTTTTTATTGGAGAAGTTCTTGCTCTTGAAATTCCTAATCGGTTTAAAATAGCCTCAACACTACCTTTTAAATAAAAGAAATCGCTTGCTTTGTTTTCAGTATTCCAACGTTCTGCATTTTTATTTCCAGTCACTAATAAACTTAAATGTTTATGCTCTTCACGATTATCATTGTAGTTATGATAGGTTTTGCCAAATTCAAACAACTTTAAACTGGTTTGTCTTCGGTTGATGTTGTGTGCAATGGCTTCCAACCCAGAAAATAATAACGACTGTCTTAATACAGATAAATCTGTACTCAAAGGATTTAGCATGGTTACATTGTGTTCGTCCTTTAGCTGCTCACTTAACTTAGTATAGTTAGGAGTTGTTAACGAGTTGGCCATAATCTCATAAAACCCTTGTGAAACCAGTTGGTTTCCAATGACATTTTGCACTTTATGATCTTCAAATTTTGAAGAATTTGATATGGAAGCATTCAACTTTTCAGTGGTGCCAACATTATTATAGCCATACACACGTAAGATTTCTTCAATAATATCAGCTTCGCGTTGTACATCGTTTCTGTATGCAGGAACTGTTAAGCCCAAGCCTGTTTCAGTAACGTTGTTAATTTTAATATCCAAGGACATTAAAATTTGTTTGATGGTTTCTTTCGGAATCTCTTCACCTATCAAATTTTTAGCGTTCTCAAAACTTAAACGTACCTGAAAATCTTCAATTTTTAAAGGATATTCATCAATTACATCACTGGTAATTTCACCATCAGCAATTTCAGCAATTAATAAAGCTGCACGTTTTAAAGCATATTCTGTAATATTTGGGTCAATGCCTCTTTCAAACCTAAAAGAAGCATCTGTATTTAAGGCGTGACGTTTTGCTGTTTTTCTAATGGAAATAGGATCAAAATAAGCGCTTTCTAAAAAGATACTTGTTGTTTCTTCGGTCACTCCTGAATGCATACCACCAAAAACACCAGCAATACACATTGGGTTTTCTTTGCCATCACAGATCATTAAATCTTCCTCATGTAATTCACGCTCAACTTCATCAAGGGTGACAAATTTAGTTCCAGTAGGAAGCGTTTTTACTATGATTTTTTTGCCATTTATTTTATCTGCATCAAAAGCATGTAATGGTTGACCAAGCTCGTGCAACACATAATTAGTTGCGTCTACGACATTGTTAATTGGAGTTAATCCAATAGCTTTTAATCTATGTTGTAACCAACTTGGTGATGCCTCAACTTTTAATCCAGATATTGTAACACCACAATATCTTGGAGCTCGTTTTTTATCTTTTACGTCAACATCAATCTTTAGTGCACGATTATCTACATGAAAGGCACTCACTGAAGGTGTAATCAATTCTAAATTCACTTCTTGCTGAATCAAACCTGCTTTCAAATCTCTGGCGACACCAAAGTGACTCATAGCATCAGCTCTGTTAGGTGTTAAGCCAATTTCAAAAACTTGGTCGTTTTCTACTTTAAAAATCTCAGCAGTAGGTGTACCAACTTTAAGTGTTTTGTCCAGAACCATAATGCCATCGTGTGAAGTGCCTAAGCCAATTTCATCTTCAGAGCAAATCATACCTTCACTAACTTCACCACGAATCTTTCCTTTTTTAATGGTCCAGGCTTCACCTTCAAGGGTGTATAATGTTGTACCAATAGTAGCGACAGGTACTTTTTGTCCTGCGGCAACATTTGGAGCACCACAAACAATATGTAATGGCTCTTTTGTGCCAACATTAACAGTGGTAACTTTTAATCGATCTGCATTTGGATGTTGCTCGCAAGTTAACACCTCACCAACAATAACACCTTCCAAACCGCCTTTAACCGATTGATAGGCTTCAATACCTTCAATTTCCAAGCCTAAATCTGTTAGTAGCTCTCCGGTTTTTTCGGCATTCCAATCAATTTTAATGAATTGTTTTAACCAATTATATGAAATCTTCATTGTGTAGTCTTTACAAGCGACAAACCTACATATTTTTTTTCATTTTTTATTGGTAAAAATGGATGAAATAAAAATATAAAGTAGGTTCACGAAGCCATGTTTAACTAGATAGAAACCACCTGAGTAAATATAATAATACTTCACTTTTAACTCTAGGTATAAGCTTATTTTTTTATGTAAGTAAAATGTTGTTATTTCGAACCATAGAACAGATCATTCAGGTATGCGAAATAGTTTATTGATTATTCTTTTTCTATCCATAATTTCTTGTCAGGAAAAAGAAGTGGAAACTTTAGAAATTGGGACTTATAGAGGAAGTTTGATAGCTCAAGATAATCAGACTATGCCTTTTATTTTTGAAGTGACTTCTGAAACGACTTTAAAAATATATAATGCTGAAGAAGTTATTGAAGTTGACGAAATTAGTTATGAGAAAGACTCTATTTTTATAAAATTACCGTTTTTTAGAACAGTGATTAATGCTAAGATTGATGGCAAAAATATTAAAGGTGAATGGATAGATGCTGATAGAGATAGATACGTAGATTTTTATGCTGAATATGATGTAAAAAACCGATTCGATAACACAGCAACTGGTAATGTTGATGTTTCAGGTATTTGGGAAATGGAGTTTAATAATTATGGTAGTATATATCCTTCAAAAGCTACTTTAAAACAAAAAGGAAATAGAGTTACGGGAACCATTAGGACACCAACAGGAGATTATCGTTACCTAGAAGGTATTGTAAGTGCTGACACTTTGAAGATTTCAACCTTTGATGGCGCTCACGCGTTTTTGTTTAAGGCTCATGTAACCGATTCTACAATGGTTGGAAACTTTTACTCTGGAAATCACTCTCTTGAAACTTTTGTTGGAAAACCAAACCCGAATTTCGAATTACCTGATGAATATACCTTAACCTTTATAAACGAAGGCTATGACACTTTTAATTTTTCGTTTCCGGATTTAGAAGGCAATATGGTGTCATTAACTGATGGGCAATTTAAAGATAAAGTGGTTTTGGTGCAACTAATGGGTTCGTATTGCCCTAATTGTTTAGATGAGACCAAGTTTTATTCAAAATACTACGAAGCTAATAAAGATAAAGGCTTAGAGATAGTAGCTTTGGCTTTTGAAAACGCTAAAACAGAGGAGAAGGCTATAAAAGGCATTACTAGAATGAAAGAACGCGTTGGTCTGAATTACCAGATTTTAATTGCGCAAATAGGTACTAACGATAAAGGTAAAGCACAAGAAAAAATGCCAATGTTAAATAAAGTTGTGTCATATCCAACTACAATTTACTTAGATAGAACGGGAAAAGTTAGAAAAATACATACAGGTTTTAATGGTCCAGCTACTGGAGATAAGTACATAAGTTTTCAAAAAGAATTTAACGACATTATGAACGTCTTATTATCCGAGTAAAATTATTCACTTTTTCTATTCAACACTAAAATAAGTCCCTGATTCTTTTCAACTGTGATAGGCTTATTAATATCATAAGTTCTGTATAACTGCAAATCTTTAATTTCAGGGCTTGTTAGTTGTGCTGAACTTTTATTAAAGCTTAAAGCATTCCAATCAATGTTTAAAGTCACTTGTTCGTTTTTATCAGACCATGAGCCAATTGCAATCAATACTTTATCATCATTTACATAAACTGTGCTTTTTATATTTTGGTGATTTGTTTTTATTGGAGATCTATCAACCCAATAGCCTAACATGTCCGCATTGGCAATATCAAAATCATCAAATAATTTCCAAATCGCTCCTGGATTAAAATTATGATAAACACGAGTAGTCATTCCGTAAACTAATCCACGATAAGGATGGCCTCCTTTTTCTAGCATTTCTCCTGTTAGCCCAAAAGGAATTCCAGACACTTCGGTTAACCAATAATCAGGATCTAAATCATATTCGAAATACTCACCAAACCATAGCCTTGATATGTATGGAAAATGTTCCATATACAAAAAGGCACTATTTATATAACCATCACGATTATTGTATTGATTGGCTGAATGTAAATCAATCACAAACGATTCTCTATGTGTGTCAAACACACTTGCAATGCGTTTTACAGTGCTTCTGCTGAAAGCAATATCGTCTAGATAAAGGCCATCAATCTCTTGATTTTTTGCCAGCCAATTAATACCTTCAATGTAGTAATTGGTCCATCTGGAAGTGCCTTTATTTAGTATGGCAGCATCGTTAACACTTGTAGCATGCCAAGCTGAGTGATAATTAGATTTAAAATGTTCTTGAAGCCAGCTGTGACCACCACCTTCACCATCGTTTAAAATTTCATCTCCAAGACTTTTTAGCGCGAACAATTCATGTGATTTATAGGTGAGTTCTCTAATGGTATTATAAAGTTTAACACGAATACCTTTGCTGTGAGCTTCATCAATATAAGCCTTTTGTTTGTCCAGATTGAAAAATGGATAGTTGATATAAGGATTTATTTCGTTAGCATGATGCACATTCACGATGGTTCCGTTATAATTGACAACAGAATCTACAGGGATATATTTATGTACAAAACGTGTATTGAAATGCTCTTTATTATCAATTAATTTGAAAGGCGTAATTAAAAAACGAATATTAAAATTTAGGGTATCACCTTGTTGCATGGTTCTTTCGCCACTGTAGTTCTTCACTAAAACACCATCGTTTTGCATTGTGATGTCAATACCTCCTTTGCCATCATTGTACCAAGAAGGAGGAAGGTTTAATGGTTTTTGTTGGTAGAAATTAGTATTCAAAGGACGCTCGTAATTTTCATCTCTCAGTACAAATTGAAGTCCTTTGTTAATGCCGCCCAACCAAGCACCTTCATGGTGTTTAGTGACGTTCCATTTCCAATGGATTGATTTTTTTAAAGAACTTCCTTTTTCACCAAGACCAAGTATGTATTTTGCAGCGTCTTTCTGCATTGGTATTTGCAGATTGACATCGTTTAAATGGATGTTGTTTTTTGCAATTAATTGCATGTTATATTCTAACATACCATCATATTCCAATGTGCCATTAATAGTCAGTGTTAAATTATCAGAAGTATTTATAGCTTGCCAATTGGCAGCACTTTTATGGGTTTGATTAATAGTATAGTCACTGGAAGTCCATTCAATTGTTGATCCATCATTTTTTGTGACATTGAATTGAATAGGTTGTTTTAATAGTTGCTCTTTCTCAGTTGAAAACTTGGTCATTTCTGGTGTGAAATAAGAATCAATATTATTTGGTAGTCCAAATTCGTTCAGTTCAATGTCACGACCAAGAATGCTAAGGGTTTTATTTGAAATTTCAACAGGAGTAAACGGTTTTATGATAAAATCTTCATCAGTTCCAATGCTTGAATTTAACCAACGTAATCGCGTCATGTTTTCAGGTTGGTCATCGCCATGGTTTTCTATTTTTTCAGACGATACATTAAGTTTTACATAAACAGTATCTGCAACCAAGCTTTTTGGTTTAATTATAACGCTACCTTTATAAGTGCCTTGCGTTGCAGTTTCTGGAATATTGATGCCAAACCAAAGTGCTTGAGTCTTTCCTTTTGGTACAGAAACTATCTTATCAAATGATTTACCATTTAAATCAATACCTCCTTTGTTAAAACAAGTAATTTCTGCTTTTGAAATACTGTAGTTAGCACTCTTTAAATTTGAAAAGGTTATCTCTAGATCTTCTAAATCATTCTCAGAAGAATACACTCCAACTTGAAACGTGTAGTATTCGCCACGTTTTGCATTATCTGAAATGCCATTGATTGATTCAGGGTTTTTAATCCAACGAACAGGTAAGAAATCTGTAAGTTTTATTGGATTGTTTCTGTATTCTGGGAATACATAATAAGGCTGAGGATTGTTACTCATAAATTCAGAAACTTCCTCTTGAGTTGCAATTACTTCCATTGGGAAAAAGCTATGAAAATCATCAATGGATTGTATGCTTGTTACTTTGGCTTTTGGTAAATCACTAATATTGGTCTGTTCTATCTTATTTAACCAAGCTTCATCTCCTGTTTGTGTTGGTGCTTTGTATTTTAATTTAGGATAGTAAGAACCTGTAGATTCATGCGGAAAATAATACACATAATACATTTTTGAATCTTGATTTGGCTTGAATACAAGGTGACCAAATTCGTTATTGTTTTCTATAACATATTTGTTTTCTACAACTTCATTTGTACTAGCATCTACAATAATAATGTCTTTTGCTTCAGGATGGTTATCGCGACGTCTCCAAGGGATTATAATTTGAGTGTTTTCACTTGTGTTTGATGATAATTCAATTACTGCACGTTGATTACCAAAAGACTCAAAAGCTTCTTTGTATTTTGGGTGTTCCCAATTTCCACTTTCGTAAGGGACATCATAATAGGATGCTGTAACTTCCTTATTTCTGTATTTAGCGTTATCAGTTTCGGTTTTTGAGCAAGCACATATCAAAATTGATATTATTACTGTTATTCTGCTTAGTTGGTTCATAAGGCTGTGATTAGTTTAGTGTTTTTAAAGCTTCACGTGTCAATTCGATATCTGAAGGTGTTTTCATTAAATCGTCTTTTAATTTTTGAGAATCGGAATTTTTCCCCAGTTTATCATTTGCTTTTACAATGATGTAACTTTCCAAACGTTCATCAACATCATAAGGTTTTCCAACACCAAGATTTCTTGGCCATAATTTTGCTTTTTCAGCATACATAATGGCATCTTCGTACTGCTTCTGAGAGTATGATTTTAGTGCTAATTTTATACAAACTAAGGTGTAAATCTTTTTGCCTTCAGTAGAGCCTTCAAACGGTAAGATGTTGAAATTTTCTAAGAAAGTTAAGGCCTTCAAATATTGTTTGTCTTTTAAAAGTGCTGAGGTGTAATTCATACCAATTTGTGAGTTTTCAGGAAACGATTGTATAAATTTTTCACCAATAGCAATAGCCTTAGAGGTTTCATCAGCAGTTAGGTAATTATTGCTCAATGCTAATGCTGTACGCCAATCATTTGGGCCTAATGCCATTGCTCTTTCAAGATGATTTCTTTCTTCAGAAGGAGTCATTTCAACCAATTTTAACTTTGTTAAATAGAATGCTGAGAAATCTGGCTCGTTTTCACATTGTTCAAATAATTCTGAAGCCTTTTCTTTCAATCCTTTGTGCCAATAAATAAGTCCTAAATAGTATTTTAGTTTCCAATGCTGATTTGTTTTAAGCGAATTTTGAAAAAACTCAGCAGTTTCAGCACGATGTGGAAATATCATTTCGGCTGATGCCTGAAAAACACTTTCTAAGTAGTTGCTTTGATTGTCCTTATCAAGATTAGCAAGCCATAAATTGACTATTGGATGTTGCGGACTTTCTTTCAAAACAGAAATTGCAGATGCAATATCATTAAATTGTAGATATGTGGCTGCTAATTCTAAATACGATTCAAAAGGCAATTCATTTGTGATTCCTGAATTGAAAGTTTCTAAATCACTTTCGCCTAGAAGCACTTCTTCAAAACGTGCAAAATCTGAAAGAGGGTCAAGTTTGTAAATGGCTTGTATAGCATTTTTAGCTTCTGCTTTATTATAATTTCTGTTAGTAAAAGCTTGAATCATATAAGCCAAAATGTTATTGCTATCAGAATCCATAGCTTTATGAGCGTAATGAAGTGCTTTTTGATGATTGTTTTCTTTTAAAAACAATTTTGCTAATTCTACAAACGAAGAGGAGCGAAGGCTAGGGGATTGTGAAGCTAGAGAAAATCCAGATTTAGCATCTGCAATATGACCAAGCTTAACATTTGCAAGACCATAAGCGTAGTTGGCTTCTGGATGGTAAGTATCAATAGACAAGGCCTCCTCGCTGTACTTTAAAGCAATTTGATAATCCATGTTTCTATAATAAGCCAAAGATAACCTGCTATATGCTGGTAAAAATCCAGGGTCTTTTTCAATACAATTGAGGTATTCGTTTAAAGCTTCATCGTATTGACGTTGTTTTTCAAGCTCCAAAGCTTTAGTGTAAATTCCGTATGCTGAATCCCAATTGAAATCAGCTTTATGGTTTAGTGGTCTGTTGACAAAGACATCTTTTGGGTGTGATGAATATGTCAACAGGTTCTCACCGAGTCGAATATTAAATTCTTTTGTCTGATTATGAGCTATCGTTGTTTTAAACACGTCTAAAGGATAAAGCTTGACTTCAAATTGAATTGCATTTCCTTCCTGTTCAATATGTAAAGTTTCTGAGAGTGTTTCTAATGCGCTCACGTAAACCGTTAAGGAATCCTTTGAAGTTTCAACATTTAGAACAGCTTGTTTAGAAGCTGCAACCATACCTTTAGTGTCTTTTAGCGGAAACCAAAGTTCTGTCATAACATCTGATGCATGAGGCTCAAATTCTTTGTGTTTAAAGGGAGACAATGTGCTTCCAGGTGACGCTTGGTTGAACAATTTCCCAGCTTGGTACTCAATATATTGACCTTTTGTGTCTGTAAGCAAATCTTCCCAAATCATGCCTTGATCTGATAATCCCCAAATCCAAAGTTTTTTACCTGGTTTTTCATCATAATTAACGTAATGTCCAAATCCGAAATCATCATCTTTCCAATAACCACCAAAAATATCAGAATACGCATTGAGTACATGATACGATTTGTAGCCACCGAAATTATTGTTCTCGTATTTTGAAATATCTCTGTTGTCATTTATTGGCCAATTACCAGTTTCACCATTATGTCCAATAAAATTCTTTCCAGGATAAGCAAATTCTAAATTGCCTGAAGCTTTAGCAGCAGCATTCATCCATTGGTAATAGGTTGTAAACTGATTGGTTGTGTTGAACCAAGACACCTTTGTTTCAAGATAGGCTTTGTCTTTAGGGAGTTTGATGTCTATGTTCCAGCGTGTTCTTGAAGGTAAATCGTAAGCGCCAACGATGCAAGAAACACTGCCATCATCATTTTCAACTAATTTATAGTCAACAGGAGTAGAGCAGGAAGGTGCATGACCAATATCTCCAAAGTTAAATTCTAAACCACCAGACGTCCAAGGACCTCTCATGGCAATATTTCTGAATTTTACAACATCATTGTAGTACAAAAATTCTTTTCCAGTCGATTTTTCAATCGCTCCCCAAACTTTCCCTCCAATCTCAGGACTAACAAATACCTTGATGTAGTCATTTTCTAGAACTACCATTTTCCAAGATTGTTCAATAGCATTATCTGTATAACCATCAAATTTAAAGTAAGGATAAATGTTGTTCATATCCACAACAGGACTTGGATCTGAAAAAGGATAGGTTTTAAAAGTCATTGGCACTTCTTGAATAGAAGCTATTGAGTTATTAGGTTTGGCACAACTAAAAAAAAGAAGATTGCAAAAGCAAAGTATTTGTATAACGGTTTTAAGTTTCATGTGGTTGGTTTAATGAAAGCTTAGAAGCTTGTTTGTGCTAAGTTAAGGTTTTATTGTCAAAAAAATCAGGGTGTTAAAGTCATCATAAGAATACGTTAATTAACAAAGTGCTAACGTTTTATGCAGCATAAGCAACTTATCTTTAAAAAAGATGAAATAAAAAACATCAATTAAAAAACGACTATTTTTAATGTCTGTTTTATAGCTCAAAGTCTTCTTGGTTGGTTAGGGACTTTGAGTTTTTTTTAGCTAATATAATTCCAGATGTTCTTGTATTTACTTAGTTGTTTATATGTATTCAGAATCGTTTTGTTTTCAAGAAGAGATAGCGAAGGGTCATTGTTTAAAACACGCTTGGCGTAATAACGTGCTTGCTGTAAGATATCTTTATCTTTAATGATATCTGCAATTTTTAAGTTCAACACACCACTTTGCTGTGTTCCCATAATATCGCCTGGACCTCGCAATCTTAAATCTACTTCTGCAATATCAAAGCCATCATTGGTTTTTACCATAGTCTCTAAACGTATTTTACTGTCATTGCTTAATTTATGGCCAGTCATGAGTATACAGTAACTTTGTTCAGCACCTCGACCAACACGACCTCTTAATTGATGTAATTGCGATAAACCAAATCGTTCAGCACTTTCAATAACCATTACAGATGCATTGGGTACATTTACACCAACTTCGATTACAGTTGTAGCTACCATAATTTGAGTTTCGCCTTTAACAAAGCGTTGCATTTCGTAATCTTTGTCTGCAGCTTTCATTTTGCCATGTACAATAGAAATTTGATAGTCTGGTTTTGGGAAATCACGTTCTAAACTTGCATATCCATCCATTAAATCTTTATAATCCATCGTTTCACTTTCTTGTATTAATGGATAAACGATATAAATTTGTCTCCCTTTTTTAATTTCGTCTTTTAAAAATCGCCAAACTTTTAGTCTGTTATTATCGTATCGATGTACTGTTTTTACATCTTTTCTTCCAGGTGGTAATTCATCAATTATTGAGATGTCTAAATCACCATAAACAGACATCGCTAAAGTTCTTGGAATCGGTGTTGCAGTCATAATAAGAATGTGAGGAGGAATAGAAGCCCCACCAACCTCCCCAGAAGGGAGGCTTTTTAGCCTGTTCTCAATATATTCTAAAACGTTATCAATATCTCCAATAATTTGCTCATTGGTAAATCTAATCACAATAAATCCAATCTCGTTTAGAATTTGTGTTCGTAAATCATCAGCTTCTTTTTGCTCAATAGTTGTATGATAACCTCCATCTACTTCTATAATGAGGTTTTTTTCTAGGCAAACAAAATCAACTATAAATTCATCTATGATGTGTTGCCTTCTAAATTTGACATCTAATTTTTTACCTCTTAAAGATTCCCATAATAAACGTTCTGCTTCAGTACTGTTTTTTTTATTTTCTTGTTGTAATTCCTTCATCAATTTATATGCTGATGGACGCGCAGTCACATACTTTTGACGAATAGATTTTGCATCCTCCCTTTGGGAGGAAAGAGGAGGGCCTTTCTTCCACAATTTACTTCTTTGTTCTACGCCAAATCTGTGTTGTTCATCAATAATTGCGAGACCTAAATTTTTAAATTTTACCTTATCTTCAAGCAAAGCGTGTGTGCCAATTAAGATCTGTAATTCGCCATTTTCGAGCGATTCATGAATTTTTTTTCTTTCTGAAGTAATAGTTGAACCAGTTAATAGTTTAATACTGATATTCAATTTATTACAATACTCATACAATCCGTTATAGTGTTGGACTGACAAAATTTCAGTCGGAGCCATTAAACAGGCTTGAAAACCGTTGTCAAGTGCTATAAACATTGACATTAGCGCAACTATGGTCTTTCCGGAACCTACATCTCCTTGCAAAAGCCTGTTCATTTGTGCATTGCTGCCTAAATCGTGTCTAATTTCTTTAATAACTCGTTTCTGAGCGTTGGTCAATTCGAAGGGTAAATGCTCTTCAAAAAAGGTGTTAAAATATGTGCCTACTTTTTCAAAAGGAAAGCCTTTTATTTTTGATTTATGAATCAGATTTTTTAAAATTAATTGCAGTTGTATATAAAATAATTCTTCAAACTTTAAACGAAATTGAGCACGTGCCAAAAATGATTGCGACTTTGGAAAATGGATGTTAAAAAGCGCTTCAGATTTTGATATTAATTTTTGTTCTTTAAGAAGGTTTTCTGATAATGTTTCTGCAAATGTGCCTTTAGTTTCTATAAACAGTTGTTGTATGATTTTTATAACCACACGATTTGTGATGCCTTTATTAGACAACTTTTCAGTTGATGGATACACAGCTTGCATGGCAGAGCTTAGGCTTTTTTCATGATCTTTAAGTAATTCCATTTCTGGATGAGGCATGCTGAAAGTGCCATTAAACCAATTGATTTTTCCGAAAATCACATAAGGTTCGTTGGGTTTGATGCTTTCCCTAATCCATTTGTGTCCTCTAAACCATACCAATTCCATACTTCCAGTGTCATCTTGAAAAGTTGCTACCAAGCGTTTACCTCGTTTTTGAGCCACTTCCTTCAAGTTGGTGATTTGTCCAATAATTTGAACTTCAGCTGAGTTTCGCTGTAATTGGTTTATTTTGTAATACTGAGTTCTGTCAATATAACGATTTGGGAAGAGATTAATTAAATCCTGATACGTGTGAATACCAAGCTCCTTGCGCAACAAATCTGCACGATTTGGACCAACGCCTTTTAAATAATCTATTGGTGTTTGGAGGTTTGTATTCATTCAACTAAAATAATTCTTTTGTTAGTATTGACAAGGCTAATTGATAATTTGGTTTTAACTTTGTGAGATAAGTAATTAAAATGAAAGCACTAGTCATATCTGGAGGAGGAAGTAAAGGCGCTTTTGCTGGTGGTGTGGCGCAATATCTCATTGAGCAAAAAAAGCACAGTTACGACCTTTTTATTGGCACGTCTACGGGAAGTTTATTGGTTTCCCATTTAGCTTCAGGCAAAGTTGATGAAATTAAAGAAATCTACACAAACGTTACGCAAAGGGATATTTTTAGCCATTGTCCGTTTAAAATAAAAACGAAACATGGTGTTGAGAATATTGGAATACACCATTATAACATCATCAAAAACTTTATCAAAGGCAGTAAGACCTTTGGTGAAAGCTATAATTTAAAAGCGCTTATAGAGAGTTCAACATCCGAAGAGAACTTTAATCAATTAAAACAGAGCAAAGTTGATGTTGTTGTAACAGTCTCTAACCTTTCCCTTAATCAGGTTGAATATAAATCGATAAAAGATTTTAGTTACTTGGAGTTTTGTGAGTGGATCTGGATTTCCTGCAACTATACACCATTTATGACGCTTGTTAAAAAAAATGGCTGTGAGTATGCTGATGGTGGATTAGGTTCCATGGTACCCATTGAAGAAGCCATAAAACGAGGTGCAACAGAAGTTGATGCTATTATTTTACAGACCGAAGTGTCTCAATTTAATAGAATGCCATCGCTTAACCCTTTTTCATTATTGACCAATATGTTTAATTTTATGTTAGATAGGATTGAAAGTCAAAATATTAGGATTGGAAAATTTGTAGCAACAAACAATAATGCCATTATCAATTTTTATTACACACCAACAGTGCTAACGACAAATTCATTAATTTTCAATAAAGAAAAAATGACACAATGGTGGCAGAGTGGTTTTGAGTTTGCAAAACAAATCAATGAAAAATCCAGCCAGTTAGAAATTACGGAATGAGAGCATTAGTAATATCAGGAGGAGGAAGTAAAGGCGCATTTGCAGGTGGTGTGGCGCAATATCTAATGAAAGACCTTGGTAAGGAATACGATATGTTTTTGGGGACTTCCACAGGAAGTTTACTTATTCCGCATTTGTCCCTAAACAAAATAGACAAGATTTACGATATTTTTACCAACGTAACCCAAGATGATATTTTTAGCGTAAGCCCTTTTGTGCAACGAAAAAAAGGCGATAGAGAGTTTGTGTCCATAGATTTTTTAAATTCCTTATGGCAGTTTATTAGAATGAAACGCACGTTTGGTGAGAGTAAAGCCTTAAAACGAAACATTAAGAAACAGTTTACAGAAGAGGAATATCATTTAATTCGCGCAACAAAAGAAGATGTTGTGGTAACGGTTTCTAACCTATCTAAAAACAGAGTAGAGTACAAGTCTATTAATGAATGCACTTATGAAGAATTTTGCAATTGGATTTGGATTTCCTGTAATTACATACCTTTTATGTCGTTAGCTACAGTTGATGGTTTTGAATATGCAGATGGTGGTTTAGGTTGTGTAATACCAATACGAGAAGCAATTTTAAGAGGTGCTACTGAAGTAGATGCTGTGGTTTTGGAGTCACAAAATATGGAAAAACAAAAAGTGCTTGGTAAAAACCCATTTTCTTTAATGTTAAGCTTATTTGGTCATTTGCTTGATCAGGTAGAGAGAAATGACATCACTATTGGAAAATTGGCAGCTAAAAACAAAGATGTAAAGCTCAATATTTTTTACACACCAACTACACTAACAGAAAACTCGCTTATTTTTAGTAAACGCTTAATGGAAAACTGGTGGCAGCAAGGCTATGATTATGCTAGGCGGAAACACCAAGATAATTTATTCAACGAATTGAAGGAGTAATAACTTACCAGAGCTCACTAACCTCGTTTTTTACATAAGATAAGGCAGCATCACTTGGAGCGCGTTTTTCCATCATTTCGGTTAAAATAACTTCACGAAGCTTGTTGGCTGAGTTTGTTTTTTCAAGTAACGAAGCTTTTCTAATAAGTTGAATGGTGGCATTTTTTGCAGCACAAATAATGTTCCAGCACTCATCGCTTAAATAGATTTGTTGCGATAAATTATGCTCAAACTCTTGTTCAATACTTGCTATAAGTAAAGACTCATAACTATCTTTATCAGAAGATGTTGGAGATACTCTAATTAATAGTTTATTAGGCGAAATACGTTCTAAAAAAAGAGCCATGCGCTCGTAGGCTTGCAAGCGAATAGGTAATGCATTTACTTGTAAATCTTTATGTAATAAAAAACGTCTGCGACCATCTTCATTTTTGGTGTGTTCTTTAAAAAAGTAATAGGCAATCATTCCTGTAATTAGGGCAGGAACTGCATATAAAAAAACTTCAAATATTTTTTCAATTTCCATAGGTCTTTGTTTAATTGTTGGGGCGTCAATTGGTGTTAAAAGTAATATATTTTTTTAAATTGAATTCAGAATTCTTTCAACTAACACTTTCCGCCCAAATACATGCAATCTTTTAAATCTTTCATACCACTAAATGGAACTGTTACTTTTTCATAGTTAAATGTTTTGTCCAATTCTGTAGTAAGATTGCGGTCATCAATATTTACATCAATATCTTTCATTGTAAATTGACAAGGATGTTCATAACCAGCAGCGTGCGTAATTTCAATGAATTCTTTTCTGAAAGTCTTAAAATATTGGGCAAGCCTTGCAGATTTTAAAGTTGGATCAATCCCATTTTGTAGCCATTTACTTTGTGTGGCAATACCACTTGGACAACGATTGGTATGGCAAACCTGGGCTTGTATACAACCAATACTCATCATGGCTTCACGAGCAACATTAATACAATCAACTCCCATAGCAAAAGCTAACGCGCCTTTAGCTGGAAACCCTAATTTTCCACTTCCAATAAATACAATTCTATTGTTTAAGTTGTGTTTTTTGAAAAGTTTATAAATATCACTGAACCCATGAACCCAAGGTAATGATACATGGTCAGCAAAACTTGGAGGTGCAGCTCCAGTACCACCTTCGCCACCATCAATAGTAATAAAATCTGGGCCTTTACCAGTCTCAACCATTAAATCTGCTAATTCCTCCCATTGTTCTAATTTTCCAATAGCAGCTTTAATACCAACAGGAAGTCCAGTGGCATCAGCTATTTTTTCAATAAAAGCCATCATTTCTGGAACATTTGAGAAGGCAGAATGACTTGGAGGTGATATAACATCTTTTCCAAGTGGCACATGCCTTATTTGAGATATTTCTTGTGTTATTTTTGCTGCAGGAAGTACACCTCCTTTTCCTGGTTTAGCACCTTGTGACAATTTAATTTCAATAGCTTTTACAAAAGGGTTATTATTGACTAATTCAACTAACTTTTCTAAAGAAAATGTTCCATCTTCGTTTCTTACTCCAAAATAACCTGTTCCAAAATGAAAAATAACATCGCCACCATGACTATGGTAAGGCGAAAGCCCTCCTTCGCCTGTATTGTGATAAGCCCCAGCCATTTGCACACCTTTGTTTAAAGATTCAACTGCTTTTGCTGAAAGTGACCCAAAACTCATTGCAGATACATTGATAATGGATGCTGGACGATAAGGTTTTTTTCTTTTGTTATACAGACCAATAACCTTTGCACATGGTAAAAACGTATTATCGATTTGGTTTGGATGATTTTCAGGTAAATTATAAGGCATCATGGCATTGTTTATAAAAAAATGTGTGTGCGCATAAATATCTCTATCTGTACCAAACCCTTCGTAATTGTTTTCCTTTTTTGCTGAGGCGTAAATCCAACCACGTTCAATACGATTAAAGGGAAGCTCTTCTCTGTTATTGGCTACAAAATACTGTCGAATTTCCGGACCGATTTTTTCAAACAAATAACGTAAGTGACCAATAATAGGATAGTTATGGCTAATGGTGTGTTTTTTTTGAATAAAAATATCTCGTATAGCTACAATTGCTAATACTATGAGTATCCACATCCACCAAGAAATTTGGGACAAAAACTCCATGAATTATTATTTAATTATTTAAGTAGTCTAATGACAATTGAATAAACGTTTTAACTCCCAATAACATACCACTTTCATCAATATAGAAATCTGGAGTATGATGCGGAAACGCTTGGGTTTCACCAGGAGCCATTCCTCCTAAAAAGAAGAACAGTCCAGGAACTTCTTCTTGAAAAAACGAAAAATCTTCTGCTCCAGTTATAGCTTTAATAACAGATACTTTTTCGGCTCCAGCAGCTTTTTGTAAAGAAGGAAGCATTTGTGCTGTTAGTTCAGGGTCATTATAAGTAATTGGATAGCCTTCATCAATATCAATAGTTGCTTCAGCTCTGTAGGCTTTTGCAATAGCAGGGACCATTTCTTTCATACGCTTAATTATTGTTGTACGCATGTCTGCATCTAATGTGCGTAAAGTGCCTAACATTTGTGCAGATTCAGGTATAATATTATGTCTAACACCACTTTCAATTTTCCCAATGGTTAATACAACAGCTTCTGTTGTTAGTGGCATTTCTCTACTTACTAAAGTTTGTAAACCATCAATTATTTTCACACTTGCAATAATAGGATCAATACTGGTCCATGGTGTTGATCCATGGCTTTGTATGCCTTTTACATTTATTTCAAAACTATTTACAGCTGCCATCATACCTCCAGATTTATAGGCAATTGTATTAACTGGCTGTCCTGAACCAATATGTAAGCCAAAAATAGCATCTACATCAGGGTTTTTTAAGACGCCTTCTTTTACCATTAACTTTGCGCCACCTTCTTCACCAGAAGGAGCTCCTTCTTCTGCTGGTTGAAAAATGAACTTAATAGTACCTTTTATTTTGTCTTTGTTTTTCGACATGATTTCGGCAACTCCCATAAGTATGGCAATGTGAGTATCATGACCACATGCATGCATTACAGGAACCTCTTCACCATTATATTCGCCTTTTGCAGTCGATTTGAATGGTAAGTCTGCTCGTTCTGGGACAGGAAGGCCATCAATATCTGCACGCAATGCCAACACTTTGCCAGGTTTTTTTCCTTTTAAAATGCCTACAACTCCAGTGTGAGCAATTCCTGTTTGGACTTCCATACCAAGTGATTTTAAGTGTGCTGCAATTTTTTCGGCAGTTTTAAATTCACGATTGGATAATTCTGGATTTTGATGAAAGTCACGACGCCATTCAATAACTTTACTTTCAATATTGGCAATTTCTTTATCTAAGCCATGTTGTGCAAATGCAAAAGCACTTGCAAACATAGTGATGGTGAGTAATAATTTTTTCATTATAATATGTTGTGTTAAAATTTCATGAATCGGTAACCATTATTCTGATATTGTAATAAGGCAGTCATTGCAGACAATGCAAACTTAACATTTGGGTTAACATTGGTTTTGTTTAATCCTCTTGCTCCAGCTGTTTGTCCGCAAATAATAACGTCGACTCCAGCTTCAGTTAATTGGTTGATAAGTTCAAAATTTGGGTTGTCTACACCAAACTTTTCTTTGTAAGCTTCATTGGTCATCACATCTTGCCAAGCGCCACCATGTATAGTCATTGCAACATGTAATTGCTCTGGCTTTAAACCTGCTTTAGCATGCATATTCAAAAAACGAGCTGCTGTATCAATATATTTATTCACAACGCTTTTGTCTTCTGAAGACTGAGTGACATCAAAAATAATTTTGTGGTTTGCATTCATATCAGTTTTTACATCTGGATTTTCAACAAGAAATGTTTGTCCAAAATCTTTAATGATTCCCTGATTTTCTTGAGCAGTTGTTTGTAATGAAATGATTAAACACATTACAAAAGGGAGTACTAGTTTTTTCATAAAATAAAATTTGTTGGCTTAAAGATATTTAAATTTTGCCAAAGAAGAAGTAGATTTTCAATTGTTTATAATTATTCTATTTATCATTTAGAAAACCGTTAAACATTGGTTAATTTCACACTTTAAAAATGTTATTAGATTGGAGAAATATTTAAGTCAGTTAAACGATGCGCAATTGGCACCAACTTTACAAAAGGATGGCCCTATGATTGTTATTGCTGGAGCTGGTTCTGGAAAAACTCGTGTGCTTACGTTTCGTATTGCTTATTTAATGAGTCAAGGCGTAGATCCTTTTAATATTCTTGCACTAACATTTACCAACAAAGCAGCTCGAGAAATGAAAAGTAGAATTGCTACCATTGTTGGTGATAGTGAAGCTAAGAATTTGTGGATGGGAACGTTTCACTCTGTATTTGCAAAAATATTACGTTTTGAAGCAGAACGTTTGGGTTATCCAAGTAACTTTACTATTTATGACACTCAGGATTCCGATCGTTTGATTGCTTCCATTATTAAGGAAATGCAGCTTGATAAAGACATCTACAAGTACAAGCAGATACGTTCCAGAATTTCTTCATATAAAAATAGTTTAATAACAGTTAAAGCCTATTTTCAGAATCCTGAATTGATGGAGGCCGATACTGCTGCCAGACGACCAAAATTAGGCGAGATTTACAAGAATTACGTTGATCGTTGTTTTAAAGCTGGAGCTATGGATTTTGATGATTTATTGCTTAAGACCAATGAATTACTCACACGTTTTCCAGATGTACTAGCAAAATATCAAGATAGGTTTAGATATATTTTAGTTGATGAGTATCAAGATACCAATCACAGTCAGTATTTAATTGTTAGAGCTTTATCAGATCGATTTCAAAACATTTGTGTGGTTGGTGATGATGCGCAAAGTATTTATGCGTTTCGTGGTGCGAACATCAACAATATTTTGAATTTCCAACGTGATTATGATGAAGTGAAGGTCTTTAGACTAGAACAAAATTATCGTTCTACTAAAAACATTGTTAATGCTGCCAATTCTATCATCGATAAAAATGAAACCAAACTTGATAAAGTCGTTTGGACTGCCAATGAGGAAGGTTCCAAAATAAAAGTACATCGCTCTTTAACTGATGGTGATGAAGGTCGCTATGTAGCGAGTACTATTTGGGAAAATAAAATGCAAAATCAACTTAACAATAGTGATTTTGCTGTATTGTATCGTACCAATGCACAATCTAGAGCCATTGAAGATGCCCTTAGAAAAAGAGACATCCCATATAGAATTTATGGAGGCTTATCGTTTTACCAACGCAAAGAAATCAAGGATGTGCTTTCTTATTTACGCTTAATTATAAATCCAAACGATGAAGAAGCCTTAAAACGAATTATTAATTTTCCAGCACGAGGCATTGGCCAAACAACCATTGATAAGCTTATCGTTGCAGCCAATGGTTATGATAAATCGATTTTTGAAATTATCCAGAATCTTGATAAAATAGATATAGGCATCAATGCAGGAACCAAAACCAAACTTGACAATTTTGCAACAATGATTGCTAGTTTTCAGGTGATGAACCAAACAGCTAATGCTTTTGAATTGGCTGAGCATGTTACGAAGGTTTCTGGTCTTATTAGAGAATTCAACAATGATGGAACTCCTGAAGGAATTGCCAGAATGGAGAATATAGAAGAACTCTTAAATGGGATTAAAGATTTTGTTGAAAGTCAACGAGAATTGGCTGATGCTACGTCGTCATTGGCCGAATTTCTTGAAGATGTAGCCTTGGCAACAGATTTAGATGCCGATAAAGGTGACGCAAATCACGTAGCGTTAATGACCATTCACTTAGCTAAAGGGTTGGAGTTTCCTTATGTATATATTGTTGGTTTGGAAGAAGATTTGTTTCCAAGTGCCATGAGTATGAATACAAGAAGTGAATTGGAAGAAGAGCGACGTTTGTTTTATGTAGCTTTAACAAGAGCTGAAAGACAAGCCTATTTAACCTATGCCTTGTCAAGATATCGTTGGGGAAAACTGATTGATTCTGAACCAAGCAGATTTATCGAAGAAATAGATGATGAGTATTTGGAGATTCTGACACCACCTGAAGAACAACGAATCAATCCAATGTTGAATGCGGATATTTTTGATGATGTGCCACCAAATACTATTAGATACAAACCAGCTAAGCAAAGAACACCAATAAAGAAATCCAAAACAAAGCCTGAGCCTCAATCCTTCAAAATCAGTACACCGAAAAACCTGAAACCAGTAAAAAACACTAATGGAACATCAAACTTATTTGATAATAAGCTTGTAGTTGGAAACTTTGTAAAACACTTGCGATTTGGTAAAGGCGAAGTACTTAAAATTGAAGGCAATGGAGCTGATGTAAAAGCGGAAATAAAATTTGAAAATGGAGGCGTAAAAAAATTATTGCTTCGTTTTGCTAAATTAGAGGTTATTGGGTAAACTTTGCTTTTAAACAAAACCTTTAATTTTGCTCAAACACTTAGCACATGAACCAAAGAGAAACACAACTTAAAGCATTTGACAGATTGTTAACCATCATGGATGAATTGCGTGAGCAATGTCCTTGGGATAAAAAACAAACAATGCAATCGCTTCGTCATTTAACCATTGAAGAAACTTACGAACTTGGCGATGCTATCTTGGATAATGATTTACAAGAAGTAAAAAAGGAACTAGGTGATTTGTTGTTGCACATTGTGTTTTATGCAAAAATTGGTAGCGAAGCCAACGACTTTGATATTGCAGATGTTGCCAATTCTATTTGTGATAAACTTATTGATAGACATCCTCATATTTATGGTGATGTTAAAGTTGCCAATGAAGAGGAAGTTAAACAAAATTGGGAAAAACTAAAGTTAAAAGAAGGTAAACAGAGTGTATTGGAAGGCGTTCCAAAAAGTTTACCAGCTTTGGTAAAAGCAAGTAGAATACAAGATAAAGTTGCAGGAGTTGGGTTTGATTGGGAAGCACCAAACCAAGTTTGGGAAAAAGTAGAGGAGGAGCTTGCTGAATTTAAAGCTGAAGTAGCTAATGCCAATCAAGAACGTATTGAAAGTGAATTTGGAGATGTGCTGTTTTCAATGATTAATTATGCTCGATTTTTAAAAATAAATCCTGAAAATGCCTTAGAACGAACAAATAAAAAATTCACAAAACGTTTTCAGTATCTAGAGCAAAAGGCTAAAGAAATAAACAAGTCACTAAGTGAAATGACACTTTCTGAGATGGATATTTTTTGGGAGGAAGCAAAAAAATGTTAATTTTCGGTTATTGGTAATCCAAAATTGTAAGTCTATACGTATATACTATATCTACTAAAAAAAATCTATGAATTTGGGGTTTATAGAATTTTATAACTGCCTAGTACTGGTTTTCGTTAAGCGGTAGAAAACCCAGAAGGTTAAGTAGTTTTATTTAGTTTAGTTAGGAGTCAACATCCTACTTGTTTTTGCAAGTAGGATGTGATTTTTTTAGTAGTATTGTTTTACTTTTTTGAGTTTTTCTTCCCAAATTAAAAGATCATTTTTATGACGCTCAATGTTTTGATGCACTTCTTTTACAAGAGGGTTATCATCTTCAACATTTGAGAAGAATTGCAAGTTATTTTCCAACTGATTGATTTCTCCTTTAAGATCATCTATTTTTTTTCGGATAAAGTTGTGTTCATTATCCAGTGAGCGTTGATCGGTTGATAAAGTTGTTAATTTACTGTTGTATTTTAACAGTTCAGTTTCCTTTTTGCTAATATCGAGTTGGTTGTATAAATCGTCAATAGCTTTATTGAATTTTTTATTGATAGAACGCTTGTTGTAAGGTACATGACCAATGGCTTTCCATGCTTCAATGTGCTCTTTGATAAGTTTTAAATTACTCTTCTTATCGTTAGTAAATGTAATAGATTTCATACCTTCAATTAAAGCGCTTTTCTTTTCAAAAGCTTCAATTTCTTCTTTATTAGTAGCATTTTTAGATTCATGCAGTTTGTCAAAATAAGCATTACAAGCAGATTTAAACTGTTTCCAAATTTTGTCGCTTTCACGTCTTGGCACATGTCCTATTTGTTTCCAATCGCTTTGTATTTTTTTCATTAATGGTGTTGTGACCGCAAAGTCTGTACTGTCTTTGTTTGCTTCAGCAATTTTTATGAGTTCTAATTTTTTTTGTAGATTTTTGTATTGATCCTTCTTTAGGCCTTTGTAAAATGCATTCTTTTTTCTGTTGAAAGACCTTACAGATTCCTTAAATTTTGCCCAAGTATTTTCATTGACTTTAATAGGCACTTTTCCAGCATTGAAAAACTGATTTCTTAGGTCTTCAACCTTTTTTATTTTCTTTTGCCAAGCAGAATGATTATTTCCTTCATCTACAGTAACTTCGTCTATTTTAGCTATAATAGCAAGTTTAACTTCTAGGTTCTTTTCATAAGCTCTGTCAAGTTCTTTGAAATGTTCTTGGCGTTTTTCATGGATTGCTTTGGTAGCTGCACTAAAACGTTCCCAGATTTCTTCTCGTCGTTCGCGTTCAACAGGGCCTAATTCTTCCTTCCAAATTTTATGCAATGCTTGCAGTTCTCTAAAAGCACGGTTGCTATTGTTGTCTTGTGCCAATTCTTCGGCTCGTTCAATAATTTTAAGCTTCTGTTCTAAATTGTGCTTAAAATCTAGGTCACGTAAATCGCGATTTAAATGTAGAAAATCGTAAAAAATTTCTACATGATGATGGTAGTTGTTCCAAACATTGTTATACTTATCTCTTGGTATTGGCCCTGCGTTTCTCCAACTTTCTTGAAGTTCTTTAAAATGTTTATAGGTTGTGTTTATGTTTTCTTCAACGTTGATTAGCCCTTTGATTTCTTCAATAATTTCCAATCGTTTAGAGAGATTGGCTTGTAAAGAGGACTCTAAGTTTTTATAGTACGCTTTTTGTTTTGAGCGATAGGTTTTGTAAACCTCATTGAATTTTGATTTTATTGGATTGCTGAATCTGAAGTCGATACTGTTTCCACCATCAGCTAAAAACTCTTCTTTCTTTTCTTCTAAAAGTTCACTGAATTTTGCATTGAATTCTGAGCGAATCATATCAACGTGTTCACGTATAACTTGAATTTTTCGTGTGTTTACCAAAGATTCCAATTCATTAACCAAGTCTTCCATAGACATGGCATGATAATCTTTTTCAGTAAGTTCGTGACGCTCAGAATTGTCTGAATCTTCTGCATCTTCAGCGTTTGAAGCATCTATTTCATCGAGTGGGTCGTCAGATTTTTCTGATAATTTAGAATCAGCTTCAGCATCAGTTTCAACTTCATTTTCAGTTTTGTTTTCTACTTCTTCGGTAGCTTCTGCTTCTGCCTTACCTTCGTTAGCATTTTCAATATTTGCCTCAGCTTTTGTTTCTTCTTTAATTTCAGCCTCAGTTACTTCTTCGGTTTTAGCTTCATTGGCATCTACATTTTCTGTGTTTGCCTTTATTTCTTCTTGTGTTCCATCTGCTTCTTGCAGGTTATCTTTCTCAGACATTTGTTTCAATGTTAAGGTTCAAAAAAAATCTTTCAAGTTTTAAATATAACACTAAGCTTATTCAATTCAAAAAGATTCAAGCTTTTTACGAAGAAATGTAGGTTAATTCCAGATTTCCCATGCTTTTTCGGCTTGAAACTCTAACATTTTATGTCCATTGCAGATTGTAGCTCCATTAAGTTTTCCAATGGTTAAAAATTTAGTTTGCTCTGGATTGTAAATCAGATCAAAAAGTAAATGTTGATTTGTGATACCATCATAAGGTATATCAGGGCATTCGTTGATATTTGGATATGTGCCTAAAGGTGTACAGTTAATGATAATTTGATGGTTTGAAACGATGGTTTCATCTAAATCATCATAAGAAAATTCATCTTTTTTTGATTTTTGTCTTGAGACATAGCTATGCTCAATATTTAACTTTTTAAGTGTAAATGCTATAGCTTTAGAAGCGCCTCCTGTACCAAGAATTAATGCCTTTTTATGATGCGGTTTTAAGAAGGGTTTTATGGATTTTTGAAACCCATAACAATCTGTATTGTATCCTATGAGTTTTCCTTTTTTTGTAATTTTTATAGTGTTTACAGCTCCTATTTTTTTAGCTTTCTTATTTAATTTATCAAGGAAAGGAATAACAGCCTCTTTGTAAGGTATGGTTACATTTAAGCCTTTAAGATGTTCAGTGTTTTTTATTATTTGAGGAAATACATCAATTGTTTTAAGGTCAAAATTTTCATAGGTATGTAGTAGCCCTTCTGCTTCAAATTTCTTTTTAAAATAAGCACGAGAGAAGGAGTACTCAATATCTTTTCCTATTAAACCAAACTTATACACGCGTTTTCCTTGTTTTTTGTCCATACCATTCTAATGCTAAGACTATTAAGATACCTAAAACCACAAAAGCTATTGCTGTAAATGTTTCGGAGTTAAGTTGTGGCAGAAATCTTTGGTAGTTTTCAATTATTTTTTCGCCAGTTCTATCTCTTAAGATTTCTCCTGTTTCAGAAAGTTTGTAAATGGTTTTTTTCCAAGGCCAAACGACACCAAGAGAACCAATGATAAAGCCCATTAAAATTGATAATGTAATGCTTTTATAGTGTTTTAGCACATAATTTAATATGTGTGAAAAAGTAACTAAGCCAGTTACTGAGCCAAGGGTAAAAACAGCTAACACTTTAAGCATCCTTACTCGTTCAGGGTTTGAGATAAAATCAAAATTCCATGTAAAAATATCAGCGATAGTATCATATAAAGCGTTAACTGAATCTACAAGCAACAGTACATAATTGCCAAGTAAAATTAGAATAAATGAGCCTGAAAAACCAGGAAGTGTCATTCCTGAAACGCTAATAATTCCACAGAAAAAAACAAACCAAAGATTATCGTTCTGTTTTGCTGGATCTAAAAAACTAATGCCAAGACCAATGCTAATACCAACAATCAATGCTAGTATGGTTTTACTATTCCAATCTTTAAAATCTTTATTGATGTAGTAAATGGAACCTATAATCATTCCGAAAAACACACTCCAAACAAAGAGTTCGTAATGTACAATGAGATAATCCAATAGTTTGGAGACACTGAAATAACTTACAATCATTCCAAAAAAAAGGAGACTCAAAAATCGTCCGTTGATATAACGAAAAAAACTGTTAAAACGACCATTGATTAATAATTTAAAAGCCTTTCCGTTTACTTTTTGTAAGGAGTAAATGAATTCTTCATAAAAACCAGCTACAAAAGCCACAACACCACCAGACACACCAGGAACTTTATTGGCAGCTCCCATTCCTAGACCTTTAATAACTAGGAATAATTTGTCTGAAAATGATCTTGTACTTTGCATTTATTTGTTGGCTTTTGAACCTAATTTTTCAAGCAAAAAGATAGTTAAAAAACCTATAATCATTAAAAAAACTGCAAACATTAATTGATCTTGAACTACGTATTTGTTCAACTCGGAATAATGCAAAGGAGAAATGCTTTTTTCTAAAACGGTTTTATAGGATTCAAAATCGTTGGTTTGTAATTGATGCACGGATAAAGTTGTAAATTCAGAGATATTAGAGAATGGGACAATTTCACCAGTTCCGTCTATCATCACAGTTATCGTTTTTTTCCATGGCCAAACTTTATTTAAGGAGCCAATAATAAAGCCTGTTAATAAAGCTAAAGTGAGGTTGTGGTATGTTTTGAACAACCATTTTAGCACATGGCTAAAACTCAATAAACCAACAATAGCTCCACCAACAAAAAGGGCTAGTTTTTTAAAATCGATGTCATGTATTGCATCACTTAATGTTTTATAAGCACCTAAAATAACAAGTATGAAAGAACCTGAGATTCCTGGTAAAATCATGGCACAAATGGCTAAGGCACCAGCAAAAAACAAAAAATACGAGCTTTCATTTACAGATGATGCTGGAATTGTGGTAATATAATAAGCAACAACAGCACCAATAATAATTCCGACGAAGGTTGCTAAATGCCACTTGGTTATTTGTTTGCCAACAAAATAGATACTGGCGATGATGAGACCAAAAAAGAATGACCAAATCAGTATTGGATGATTTTCAAGTAAATATTTGGCGAGCCTCATAAAAGAAACAAAACTTATGATGATCCCGCTTAAAAGGGCTAAAATGAAGTTGCCATTTAGTTGTTTCCAAAAGCCAAAAAAACCATCTTTTCTTAAGGTTGCTAATAAAGACATATTGATACCACTAATGGTATTTATAAGCTCTTCGTAAATACCAGAAATAAAAGCTATGGTTCCACCAGAAACACCAGGAACAGCATCTGCAGCTCCCATTGCCATGCCTTTTAATGAGATGATTAGATAATCTATTAAACGTCTTTGCATACTTGTAATTAAGAGGCTTAAAGGTATGGAATTTTAACTGGAAGCGTTTTTAAATTGTGCTATAATTTTTGCTACAGATGGACGCTTGTAAATATTCGGAAAAAGCTCTTCCAGAATGAAGTTGTAATCGAAATTTAGTGTTAATGCATTGTTTAAATGAATAACACCTTCACTGATTTTTTGAAGTTTTAAGTTTAAACCTGCAAGTCTGTATTCCACTTCCTCGCTTTCAGGATAAAACTCAACGCATTGTTCAAAATTAAAAATGGCTGCTTCATATTCGCCTAGTTTAATGAGAATATCACCTCTGGAAAGCCATGTGTCCAGTTCATAATTTCCTAATTCGAGAGTTCTTTTGTAACCACGTTCTGCTTCTTCTAAAAAGTTTAACCTTTGGTTAATTTGTGCGTACAATTTCCAATACATCACATTGTCTTCGTCAATGTTTATAGCTTTGTTAATATAGTGTAAGGCGTTTTGGTAATCTTGATTTTTGTTATAGTATTTTGTTATGGCAATCCATCCTTTATCAAGTAGAGGGTCTTCGTCAACAGTTTTGTAATAATGCTGAACAGCCAAATCATTCTGACCTAATTTTTCGTAGCAATGACCAATTCTTAATAGAGCAAATGATGTAGGATCATCTAAAGCCAAGGTTACTTTGTAGCACTCAATGGCTTCATTATATTGTTTTAATTTTTCTAAAACTTTTCCTTTTTCAAGGTAAGCACCTATAAACATATCGTCTGAAATAATTGCAAAATCAAAAGCAGCCAATGCCTTTTGGTATTCTTTTTTATCGAAATATTGCTTTCCTAATTGATGCCATGCCACTTCGCAATATGGGTTTTTGTCCAAATACATGGTTAAATATTCTATGGCTTCGTTTGTTTGTTGCAAGAAATCAAAGCAGTAAATGATATTATAGAGCGCAGAATAATCTTCGATATCAGCTTCAAGGCATTTCATGAAATTCGCTTTGGCTTCTTCAAATTGATCCAGAAATAGATATTCCATTCCAATTAATGAATATAAATCGGATGAATCTTCTGCAAAATCCAATGCGATTAAAAGCGTGTCAATAGCTTTTTGGTGTTCGTCTTGTTTAGATAAAATATTAGCTTTTTGAATAAAAACTTCTTCGTTATTTGGTTCTAACTGATATAGAGCATCGAGCAATTTATTGGCTTCATCTAGCTTGTTTTCAAACACATACACTTCTACTTTAAATAATTTTAAGTTTGTGGAATCAGGATGTTGCTCTAAGCTAAGCTTGATTGCTTTTTTAGCTAGAGCTATCTTTCCGTTTTCGAGATAGTGGTGAATGATGTTCTCAAACTCGTTGGAATCGAAAAACAAAACGTTGTTTGTTTTTAGCATCGATTCAAATTTTGATAATGATAAATTTTCGTTGTCGTCAAACTGACTAAACTCCATAGGCATTGTTAATGTTCACTGAAATAAATTTAGTATTCTATTTAGAGCTACGAAGAAAATTCGCTCAATGTTTTCAACAAATTAATTAACAGTCTGAAATAAGGTTATTTTTGACTTTCCTGAATTTTGTTTAAGATGTCAACAATAATTTTACAGCCTTTTAGGATGTCTTCATTTGAAATGGTGAGAGGTGGTGTGATTCTGATGGCTTTTGTTTCAAATAATAGCCAGAATAAAATAAGTCCTTCGTCTTGTGCTTTTAGTATGACTTCATTAGTAATTTCGGCAGAAGGTGTTAAAGCTGCAAGCATTAATCCTTTGCCTCGAATATCAGTAATTAAAGGATGCTTCAAATGTTTTCTAACGAGTTTTTCTTTTTCAATGGTTTCACTCATTAAACTTGTAGAAGTAATTTCGGTTAAGGTTGCCAAAGCTCCTGCTGCAATCACTGGATGACCACCAAACGTCGTTATATGACCCAATTTAGGATTATCTTTTAAGGTGTCCATCATGGCTTTTGACGCTGTAAAGGCACCTATTGGCAATCCACCACCAAGACCTTTTCCTGTAACTATAATATCAGGTTGGCAATTGTAATGTTCAAAACCAAACAGTTTTCCAGTGCGACCAATTCCAGGCTGGATTTCATCTAATATGAATAAAGCTCCTACTTCGTTGCATCGTTTTTGTACTTTATGTAAATAGTTGTCTGAAGGCTCAATAAATCCTGCACCTCCTTGTATCGTTTCTAGAATAACTGCAGCTGTTTTGGTTGTGATTTTTTTTAAATCTTCAGCATTATTAAATGCTATAAACTTAACATCTGGAATAAGTGGCAAAAATGGTTGTTTACGTTCGTTATAACCCATAACACTCATAGCGCCAAGTGTGTTGCCATGGTATGCATTATGAGCAGAGATAATCTGTGAACGACCAGTAACGCGTTTGGCAAGTTTTATAGAGCCTTCAATGGCTTCGGTTCCAGAGTTTGTGAGATAGGTTGTTTCTAAAGGTTCAGGCAAATGTTTGGCCAATAACTTAGTCAACTCAACAGCTGGTTGTTGCACGTATTCACCATAAACCATCACATGTAAATATTTGTCTAATTGAGTTTTAATAGCATCTACAACTTTTGGGTGTCTATGCCCTAAGCTACAAGCCGAAACTCCAGCTACAAAGTCAAGATAAGCTTTATTGTTAGTGTCATAAATGTATGAGCCTTCGGCATGTGAAATTTCCATTGCCAAAGGATGAGGTGTGGTTTGCGCTTGATATGTAAAGAAATCTGTTTTAATTGTCTTTCTTTTTATTTGAAATGGTATCCTGCTTCCTTAGTTGTATAGGTTGCCCAATTTTTCCAACAGGCTTAGTTCTTAATGGTTTGGTTGAATTTTGACGATTTTTAGGGACTTGACGTGCAGCCTTATTTTCTTGTTTTTTATTAGTTACACCTTTTCCAGCTGAATCAATACGTTTCATTAGTTCTTCATCAAAGAAATCTTCTTGTGGAATGTAGTCTTCCAAACCTTTAATTACTGGTAGTATAAGAGGAGGATCGTCTTTAAATAAATCATCTACACTTTTAGGTCGCTCTTCATCTCTCCAAACAAAGCCTCTCAATTTACTTGCGTTTTTTGGGAAATCTTCTTCTGGATAAATAGAACCATCTACTTGTTGGAGTAATCGTAATTCGTCAATAGTGTTATTACTCAACTTGATGTTAATACTTCCTGATTTGGATTTATCAATACCAACTAGTTCTTGTTCTTCGTTGTAGGAATAGTAAATTTTTTCAGCATTTTTAATGATATCTACATTGTAGAGTTCATTATCTCTGAATAAGCCAATCAGTTTTTGACCCTTTATTTGATCAAACCCATTGGAGCCAGCAACAGTGTCTTTGCTAATTAAGAAAGCATTGTCAAAAACTTTTAAGGTATCCAATTCTTTGGTTTCAACATTTGAGAGAATATGTATAGAATCTCCAGTCATTTGGTTGCCAATATTCCATAGCACAGGATGACGTGCTCCTGCAAAAGCATCTTTTGGTGCAAATCGTTTTAAATTAATAAGTTGGGTTAACCCTTTTTTATGATCTACATGAATAGAATCTGCTTTTCCACTTAAATCGGTTTTATAAATCTTAGCATTATAATAAGCTCGCGTGATTCTATTTTCAGGCTTTCCTGTTACCATTAAAGTATCACTATGAATGTATATGGAATCGTTCTCTTGAACTGTTACTGCAAGTGCTCTTTTTGTAATAAAAACAGAATCTCTTTCTCTAAACACTTCAGCGTAATGCCCTTTAACAATGGCTTTATTGATGGTGTCCGTAATTTTAATGTTGTTAGTTGCCGAAGCAAAGCTTTTGTCCCTGTCAAAGTAAAGACTGTCACCTTCAATAATCCGGTCATCATAATCAATTCTTGAATTTTTCAAGAAATAACCAACATCATTATTGGTATCATAAAAACCGCGTTCGCAATATATTTTGCTGGTTTCTCCTGTAATGGTCGTTGGCCCAAATAAGTACGCATGACCTGGTTCTGAAAAAAAATCCAGCCGATCGGAATCAATGACATATTCAGGGTTGACCAATTTGACACTATCGACAAACTGATATTTTTGAATTTCCATGTAATAACGACCAATCTTACTTGTGATGGTTCCTGAAGAGTCTCTAACCACTTTTCCTTTGTTTCTGTAAAAGGCTTGTTGTTTTATACGATCAAAATAAAGCGTGTCTGTTGTGATGGTTGATGTTGGGTCAGTCAGGACAACATCACCACTTGCAAAAGCCAATTGTGTTTTTCCACTATATTCAACATATTTGGAAGTCATGTTGATAGTGTCGCCTTGGTTGATTTTTACATTACCATAAGCTTCTATAAAGTCTTGAACACTGTAATAAATAGCTTGGTCGCACCACATGGTAATACCTTCATGTGAAATTTTAACCTGATTCATGTCGTCACGAGTTAAAATGGTGGCTCCAGGATATTCTGCCTCATTTTTTGTCATAAATCCTGATGAATCAATATCTATTCTACGAACTTTTTGTGCAAAGGAAACACTCGAGTATAGAAAGACTAATACGACTATTATATATGCAGATTTATTAATTTTCAAGCTTACTTATTTTGTAGTAAAAGTAACTATAATATTGATGTCTTATTGAGCATTAGCAATATTTTAAGACCTAACTTAATACAGATTTAACAGCCTACCTGAAAATAGTTTGTTTTCTGTCTGGTCCAACAGAGACAATCTTAATTGGAATTTCCAGTTCTTTTTCTAAGTAATCAATATAGTCGTTTAGCTCTTTTGGTAATTGACTATCGTTATCCATTTCGGTTAAATCTTCTTTCCAGCCTTTAAGCTCTGAGTATATTGGCGTTACGTTTTCAGCTTCAATATTGTATGGCAAGTGAGTAATGGTTTTGCCTTTGTAGTTGTAAGCAGTACAAACTTTTAAGCTCTTAAAACCAGAAAGTACATCTGCTTTCATCATCATAAGTTGAGTAACACCATTAACTTGGCAAGCATATTTAAGCGCTACTAAATCTAGCCAACCACAACGACGACGACGTCCTGTTGTAGCGCCAAATTCATTTCCAACACGTCCCATAGTTTCTCCAACTTCATCAAACAATTCGGTTGGGAAAGGTCCAGAACCAACTCGTGTGGTATAGGCTTTAAAAATACCAAAGACTTCACCAATCTGATTTGGTGCTACACCTAATCCAGTACAAGCTCCAGCTGCAGTAGTATTTGAAGAGGTGACAAATGGATAAGTCCCAAAATCTATATCTAATAATGAGCCTTGAGCACCTTCAGCTAAAATGGTTTTTCCGCTTTTTTGGGCTTGGTATATGTATTCTTCTGAATCAATAAAGGTTAATGATTTTAAAACTTCAATAGCTTCAAAAAATTCAGCTTCTAATTCTTTTAATTGATATTGAATGTTTACATCGTAAAAATCAATCATCGCTTCGTGCTTATTAGCAAGAGCACGATATTTTTCTTTCCAATCTGATAATTCTAAATCACCAACTCGTATTCCGTTTCTACCAGTTTTGTCCATGTATGTTGGGCCAATACCTTTAAGCGTTGAACCTATTTTGGCTTTTCCTTTAGCAGTTTCACTGGCAGCATCTAACAAACGATGTGTTGGTAAAATTAAATGTGCTTTTCTGGAAATTAGCAGTGATTTTCTGTAATCTACATTTTGTTCTTCTAACTTATCAAGTTCCTTTTTAAAAATAACAGGATCTATAACGACTCCATTTCCAACTAAGTTTTTTGCACTGTCATGAAATATTCCAGATGGAATGGTATGTAAAACATGCTTCATGCCATTAAAAACGAGGGTGTGTCCTGCATTTGGTCCTCCTTGAAATCGTGCAATAATATTGTAGTTAGAGGTAAGTACATCAACAATTTTTCCTTTGCCTTCGTCTCCCCATTGTAGTCCTAGTAGTAAATCTACTGCCATTATTTAATTAGTTTGATTGTTTTTTTGTTCCGTAAAAGTAGAGTGAATGATTATGAATGTCAATGTTAAAAACCTCTTCAATGGTTTTTTTAATGGATTGAATTCTTGGGTCGCAAAATTCAACCACTTCGCCAGTGTCAGTTAAAATAACATGATCGTGTTGCTTGTCGAAATAAGATTTTTCGTAGTGCGCTTGGTTTTTGCCAAACTGATGTTTTCTAACTAAAGCACATTCCAAGAGTAATTCTATTGTATTGTAAAGGGTTGCGCGAGAGACGCGATACTTTTTGTTCTTCATTTTAATATAAAGCGATTCGATATCAAAATGCTCTTTACTATCATAAATTTCTTGAAGAATAGCGTAACGTTCAGGTGTTTTTCTGTGACCATTGTCTTCTAAAAACTTGGTGAAGACATTTTTTACGATTTCTTGGTTTGTATGTTCAGTATTGACACTCATAAATTTCAGTGCAAATTTAAACTATTTTTAAACTCTATGCACCTTTTCTATACCATTAATTTTTTTAATTCTATCCATGAGCGTTTTAACCAAATTGTTGTTTTTTACAACAACAGTGATTTTACCTGAAAAGATTCCGCCATCAGACTCAAAACTGATGTTTTTCATATTTACGTGCATGGTACCGGAAATAACTTTAGTCACATCATTTACCAATCCTAAATTATCAATTCCTGTCAACTTTATAACAGCGGTAAACTCTTGTTGTGTGGAATCTATCCATTTGGCTGACATAATTCTGTAAGCGTAGTTGGATTGTAAGCTCAAAGCATTAGGGCAATTTTTTTTATGAACTTTAATGCCTTCGTTGATGGTTAAAAAGCCAAACACGTCATCGCCAGGAATTGGGTTGCAGCAGTTAGATAATTTGTAATCGAGTTTTTCCTCTTCCTTACCAAACACCAGCATGTCATACTTTGCAGTAATTTCATCTTTATCTATATCTGGAGGAGTGCTTGGTTTCCGTATTTTATTTTTAAAATAGCTTACAAAAGCATTGCTGCGTGAATTGGAGAAATCTTTAAGCATTTTGTTATCAATAGAGCCAACACCAACACGATAAAACAAATCGAGACTTGTTTTTAATTTAAAATAGGTAACGAGCTCATTAATACTTTTTTCGTTAAGTGTTATTTTAAGTTGCTTGAGTTTTCTACGTAAAATTTCTTTACCATCTTCAGCAATGACTTTCTTTTCTTCTTTTAAAGACGATTTTATTTTACTACGAGCTCTGGCTGTTGTAGCATAATCTAACCAATTCACATTGGGTTTTGCATTATCTGAGGTCAAGATGTCTACCTGATCGCCACTTTGAAGTTCATGGCTTAAAGGAACCAATTTCCCGTTTACTTTTGCACCACGAGTTTTCATGCCAACTTCGGTGTGAATACTAAAAGCAAAATCCAAAGGAGTTGCTCCTTTTGGAAGTGATTTTAAATCGCCTTTTGGAGTGAATACATATATTTCTTTAGAGTAGAGATTAAGTTTAAATTGCTCTACAAAATCTACAGCATTACCATCAGGATTTTCAAGAGCTTCTTGTAGTCTGCTAATCCATATATCTAGGCTATCTTCTTTGTTGTCATTTTCTTTGTACTTATAGTGAGCTGCATAACCCTTTTCAGCTATTTCATTCATGCGTTCACTACGAATTTGCACTTCTACCCAACGACCTTTAGGTCCCATAACTGTAATGTGCAAGGCTTCATATCCTGTTGATTTTGGCGATGAAATCCAGTCTCGTAATCGTATTGGGTTGGGTCTGAAATGGTCAGTTACTATGGAGTAAATTTTCCAAGCTAGGAATTTTTCGTTTTCGAGGTCAGATTTATAAATAATTCGTACTGCAAACTTATCGTACACTTCATCAAAAGAAACACCTTGTTTAATCATTTTTCTTCTTATAGAAAAAATTGATTTTGGTCGTCCTTTTATATCGTAGTTTAATTTCTCTTTATCAAGAGAGGTTTTTAGCACTTCGCTAATTTCTTTGATGTATTTATCTTGCTGTTCTTTACTTTCCTGCATCTTGGTTAAGATGTCATTATATACTTCAGGTTCTGTATACTTTAAGCCAAGGTCTTCAAGCTCAGTTTTGATATTATAGAGTCCTATTCTGTGTGCTAAAGGTGCATAAATGTACAAGGTTTCTGATGCTATTTTGACTTGCTTATCTGGACGCATGGACTCCATGGTTTGCATGTTGTGAAGCCTATCAGCAATTTTGATGATAATTACACGAACGTCGTCATTTAAGGTAAGTAGCATTTTACGAAAATTCTCTGCTTGCATGGACACGTCCATGTCTTTATTAAGCGAAGAAATTTTTGTAAGTCCATCTACAATTTTAGCGACGGTTTCACCAAAAAGTTGCTCGATGTCGTCAATTTTATAATTATCGTTATCTTCAACCACATCATGAAGTAAAGCTGCAGCAATAGACGTGGCATCCAATCCAATTTCTGAAGCTACAATTTTGGCAACTGCAATTGGGTGAAAAATATAGGCTTCACCAGATTTTCTACGTTGTTCTTTATGCGCATCAACAGCGACATCAAATGCTTTTCTAATGAGCTTTTTGTCCTCATCTGTAAGCATTCTGTAGCTAATTTGTAAGAGCTCTTTGTATTCTTTTGCAATGGCTGCATTTTCTTTTTCAATCTCAACATCTGTCATAAA
>JAGQYS010000115.1 GCA_020435965.1 Flavobacteriaceae bacterium
TGGGAAGGCTCGTATAGCAGGTATTTCCAATGGTGAAGCTCTCTGATGCAACGGTGGTAAGTGGTCTTTGAACCGATTTTTGAATACCGCATCACTTCTTCCCGGTTGATGTGGAAATTGTCCGGGAAGTGGTAATTGTTCCATAACTGGAACAAGGCCACGTACAAACTGATGTGTGTGGGATTCAAACGGCTGTCTTTCGAGAATTGCAGGAATACGGCGTTCAGGTGCTTGATGTAATTTATCTGCTCCAAAGGAATATCAGAATTTGTTATGGATTTTGTTCTTTTCCATCACGTTCATAATTTCCTCATAATCGTAATAGAGTACACCGCCCACTTTTGTATAGGGCAATGTGCCATTGATTCTTAGGTTCTGGAGCGTGCCGGAAGAGATTCCCAATAGTTCTTTTACCTCTGGGGATTTCAGCCACTTTTTGAAAGTATGCCCGGACTGGTTATTAAGAAGTTGCTTGATGTCGTCGAGCAATTCCATTTTGAATTCCCGAAGGTCTTCGGTGGTAATAATTGTTTCTGCCATTTGTAAAACGATTTTAGAAAAACAAAGCCGCCAATTGGTTTTGATTTTTAAATGACGACTTTGTGCTGATTTGACTTTCGTTTTACAAAATTGATGGGGTTTATTGGGAATTATTCAATAGTTGCACCTACCTTGGGAATCATTTTTTCGAAATAAAAATTGTTGGATTTTAGGTACTTTTGTGGTTTGCCTTTTTTGATAAGGTGTATAAAAAAGCGTAAATAAAATGAATTCTTGAGAAGAAGTAAAAATACCCAACTTGGGAGTAACTATTGAGTTTTATTCATCCGATTTTTCTATGTATTTTAAAAGGGCTTCTTTTAGCTTATCAAGAAATTTTGCTTGACTAATTTTTCGAGATTTAATCTCTACAAATGTATGATAGTAATTCCCAAGATCAATTTTAAAGATGCGTTCGACTACTCTGGCAATATCCTTTATTTCTATAGCACCATTATTAATTACACCACTTCCATACAAGGCGTAAATGAGTTCTATTAGGTCTGTTTTTTTACCTGTCCAAAAAATGTTTCCTGGTCTCAGGTTTAACTCATTGAGTTGACTATTGTTTTCCAATTTATCGATTTCTCGTTTCAAGTAGATAATCAATAAATCATAGGCCAAAATAGTAGCTACGGCGCTATCATGACTGGTGGAAAAGTCTTCATCTGTAAGAAAGTGAAAATCATCGGGGCACAATCGGATATCCGATTTCTCTCTTAAAAAATATAGTTTGTCAAACTGGGTGGCTCCTCTTCTGTAGTAATGGTAAAAATTCAGGTTATCGTTAAAAAATAGTTGAAGCTTATTAATATGACAGTTAAAGTAGTTTATTTGAGATTTGCTTTTTCCTCTTGGGCGTTTACTTTCAATATTGAAAAGCTTTGCATAATAGATAAGCCGACTATATATTTTAGGCTTTGTATGCTTGAAAAAACATATTTCATCACTTTCTGATTCAAATTCAAAATCGGCAATTTTCTTTCGAATAGTTTTAAGTGCAGTCCTGCTTAATTGCATCCCTTCTTCAGCTTTTGTCAAAACATCCAAATCATTTGACTCCAGTAACTCAAGTTGTTCATCAAGTTCCTTTATTATGTATTCATAAGCTTCCATTAAATTTGTTCAAAGACCTTATCCTAGAAGGTAAAGTCGGTATGCATACCTTTAAATTAAACCAGTTTTAATTACATACTATTTCGTTAATTGAGTTAGTTGATGCCCTATATCTTGCTTTTCTTTTGTTCTGAGTTCCATTTCCAAATCAGCATTGTCCATATAACAAGACTTACTCCTCCAGCTATATGTGTATTAATATGTGGAAATTCAAATTGAATGTTTACCCAAGTGTGCAAAGTAATAGCTATCAATAACGATTTTGTTTTGTCAGTTAGCCTGCCTATTACGAAAGTGAGGATTAGTACGGAAATAATAAAGATTGATTTTCTAAGAATTATCTGTGGTAATTCTCCATGAGTTAACCCTCGGGTAAAATGCCAGAATTCCCACATAAGCCCTAGAATCGTCCATTTTTTCCATTCCTTTAAATTTCGCAGTGAGTCCTGTAAGAAGCCTCTCCATCCAAGTTCTTCACCTAAAATCATTAAAAAGCCAAAAGGTATCATTTCCAGGAAGAAGCTAGGTTTTACACTATTGTCATCCGAATTAATCAAGGTCAGAATTATCCAAACCAAATACGGTAAAGAAAAGAACAATACACTCTTTTGTAAAGATGTCCCAGTTAATGAAATGGTTCTTACATGAGTTTTTTTAAAAATGATAAAACATAGAATCGCAGCTATGCCAGGTCCCCACATTATTCCTAAGTTTCTTACTGCGCTTGGAATTGAGGAATTTGCCCAGGATTCCGTATATAAGTCTCTCCATGCAAAAAATGGCCAGGAAAAAGCACAGGCTATGATATAGAAAGTAATGACCTCCGTCCAGTTTGTTTTATTTTTCATTTAAAAAATCAGAAAGAATTTGGTTAAACAATTCAGGCTTTTCCATATTGATGAGATGCGCAACATTTTCCATTTCAATCAAAGTGCATTTGGGGATATCCTTGTGGTACTTTTCGCCAATCATTAAAATGTCTTTTGCATCTTCTTCTCCAATCAAAACCAATGTCGGCACATTGATTTTTTCCAATCGATCTATGGCAGGTAGCGTGTCCAATTTTGACCACTCCGCTTTCCAATGTTTTTGCATCGTACTTTTAATCAATCGAAAAGATTGCTCTACAAACGCAGCATTCAATTTTGCTTTGTTCCTACGAGGACCAATGGCCCAATTTTTGTGAAACAATTCAGCAGCTTTGAGGGTGTCATTATCAGACATGGCAACTTCCCTTAGCGTATAATTTTCTGAGGCTACAGAATCCTGAAAATAAGACCATCCATTCAAACCCGGAGATACCAAAACCAACTTTTCTATCTTTTCGGGAAAGTTCAAGGCATAATCCACACTTAGCATCGCGCCCCAAGACAAACCCACCAAAGTAACTTTATCCTCTGCAACTTTTTCTACAATTTGATCGATGATCTCATATCCATAGGTATTGCTGTTTTTTAAGGCTGTTTTACCGTGTCCAAGGTCAGAAAATACAATTGTTTTATAACCTCTTTCCGAAAAGAATTGCACCTGGTTTTCCCACATATCGAGGTTTAAATATCCACCATGAACAAACACCAGTGGCTTACCTTTGCCCAATACTTTATAGTGAATTTTGTTTTCATTGATATTGAGGTAGCCTTCCTCCTTAACATAGTTCTTGCAACCTAATGCTAATACAGACATCAACCATATGACAACAAGTTTATTTCTCATGAAAGTCTTTTAAAAAATCATTCACTTCCGCAAGACAATCCTTATATTTTTCCAATTTATTTTTGGATGTTAGTCTCATAGCGGCAAGACCATTAACAAACGTTTGTGAAAAATAAATATCCCTATGTTGTAACGAACCATTTTTAAAATCAAAATTGTCCCGCATATAGGGGTAATAGTCTTCCGTAAATACACGCAGGGCGGATTCATCAAATGCCTCAACCCATTTGTAATATTCATACAGATCGATAATTTTCCTTTTCTTGTAAAAATCTTTCACGAATCTAATATCTCCCGATTCTACAAAAGAAGTAAAGGCATTTTTCCTTGTATATAACTGGCTAATATTCAATATTTCCAATGCATTCTTGTTAATGGTGGAAATATCTCCTTTATCTGAAATAAGGGTTAGCGTAGAATCTATGATACCTAGATGTTTTTTGGATATTTGTATTGTACTTTCTAAAAAACGTTTATTGAAACGAGTCTCTTCTAAAATCTCATTGAAGTGACTTTGCACAACCTCTTTCTGATATCTATTGCTCGAACATTTGTCTAATTGAAATGCCAACAGAATGCCTGACAGCACAACTGCAAATTCAATAAAATGATTAAGCCAATTAGTATTTTTTACCACGCTACTCCTTTAAATTGAAATTAGGGTTATATATAATGCCTATGACATTTCCCCAAGGGTCTTTAACGGTTGCTGTCATAATATCTCTACCTACATTTTGTGGTTTTTCATTATCAGTCGCCTCAATTTTTAATAAGTGTTGATATACTTTCTCTATATTTTCAACACCCCAATAAGACACAACACTTTCTGTTTTTTCGGTTGACGGCTTTTCTTCAGGTTGTAATCCAAGTTCATACCCACCTATATTGAACCCTACATAAAAAGGCTCGTCAAAATAGGGTTTTACACCAAAGGCTTGTTCATACCATTTTTTGGCTTCTTCAATATCGCCTACCTTGTATATGGTGGTTCTTAAACCAAGAATATTTTGTTTCTCCATTTTATGGCTTTTTATTTCGGTAGGAATGGTCCTTTTTGAACTACAAGCTAACAGGAAAGACAAGCAAATATATAGGACTGTTTGTCTCATAGCTTCAATCTTAATTTATGAGGACTTGTTTTTGGAATTCTTTCAATAATTCCCCTTGCTTCTAAGTCAAGTTTTACGGTGACAATGTACCAAACTACTTTGCCGTCAAAGGATTCCGTAAGTTTCTCAACAGCAAGGTCATTCAGGTCTTCATAAGAAATTTCTTTATGCTCTTTAATTATTTTAATTATGAAGTCTTTTATGATGTCATATCTTCTTCTTAAAATGTTGACTCCTTTCTTTCCTTGGGGGTGAAGTGTCATTATCTTATTGTCGTCAAGCATAATTATTGATTTTTAAGATGAGGTGATTTAAACTTTTTTGTTTTTCCTTTTGTTATAATTGCCACCAACAAGAGGGTTGTACTATCGAGTTTTAATTGAATTTTATCTATTTGGTCAAATTCTCGTTTTTTTCCCATTTCTTTCTTTGCATCCGCTTCATCCCAAATATGAATCTCATGAAATTATAAGGCCGAATAAATAAATGATATGTTAAAACACAAATCCAGAAACATACAATTGTTAAGAAAAGCCACTTAAGTGAAATCTCATCAGTTGTTCCAACAACGTAGTAAGCTATTATGACTATTACTGTTTGATGCAAAATATAAAAAGGGTAAATAGCGGTATTGGCATAAGTCAATAATTTACTTTTCCTATTGAGATATGCCTTTCCGTATCCCAATGAAGTGAAAACCCACATCCATGTATTAAAGTTTATAAGGGCTATATAAAAATAGGTTTGTGGTTTTTCTATCCAGTTTTCCCAAATCCCATAAGGTTCCCACCCATTCCATCTTATAGAATTAATTATTAATATTGACAGAAAAGCTAGGCCCAAAAATAAACGTCTATTATGCTCAAGTGTTTCCATTACCTTTTGAAACCTAAAGAATAAAACACCCGCTAAAACAAAAAAAATAAAAAATGAATGCCGAGCAATGTCATTAATCAAGTCATATGAGGCCTCATAATGAACGGTCAAAAAGGTAAATGGTAGTATGGCTATAAAAACAAAAGCGAAAATCCCTATTGGCCTTTTAAATGATGATGATAAAACTCTTGTTATTTTATTATCACTTTCTAGTATCTTGACTATAGGAATAGATACTATATTGTAACAAAAAAGGTAAGGAATAAACCAAAGATGCAGCCAGTGAAAATTCCCTTCGGGATACCACTTAAAATTTAGAAAGGACTTATAAAATTCTAAATACGATTGTTCTGTGCCTTCAAATTTTCTTTCAAAATAAATTTGTGGCGCAACCAGTATGAAGGTCCATATTATTGTTGGAACAATCAATCTTTTGAAACGCTGGATGGAGAATGCTTTCCAACTCATACGCTTCATTAAAATGTAGGATATATAACCTGATACGAAAAACAAGAGTGGCATTCTAAATGAAGACATCCAATAGTTAATTTCCAATAGCATATTGCTAGTTGTGCTGTTTTTTATATGCCAATCCCATTCAGCTACAAAAACCATAGAAACATGAAAGAGAAACATCATTAGTATAGCTATAACTCTTAAAGAATCTATGTAGTAATATCTTGTTGTTTTCAATGTAAACGGATTCAGTTTGAATTACAAAATTGAATAATCCAAATCACAATCCTTTTGCTCTGACAGTCCTGATTTGTTTACAATTATAATTCAGGACAATTTTAGCTTAGTGGTGGTTTTTAACAAATGCAGTCGGTGTTAATCCTGCATGTCTTTTGAAAGCGTTATAGAAAGCGGATTTTGATTTAAAACCCACGGAATTTCCTATAGCTTCTATGGTAAGATGCTTAAAATCTTCGTCTAATAAACGCTTTTTGGATAGTTGAATACGATAGAGGTTAATGAACTCATTAAAGTTCATATCAGTTTTCAAATTAATAGTTTTTGAAATATAATTAGGGTTGGCATTAAGTCGCTCTGACAACTCTTTTAGAGAAGCATTCTTCTTTAAATAATAGTTCTCATTATCAATGAAGTGCTTTATATCACCTATTGATACGTGCTTATCTTCAGTTTTAAGTGTCTCGTATTTATCTGCAAGCCATGACTTTTCAAAAAACCTTGATTCAGAAAATATCATAAAACCAATTGCAAAGATAACAAGTGTCTGAACCAAAGCTATGTAATGGTCCCCCAAGTCATTTTCAAAATTTAAGAAGATTGCCAGAATGATTAGTATAAGTACAAAAAATAGTACGAAAATGTTTTTTGTGAAATCGTATTTAGTAATAAATTTTTTTCTTTTTGTTTCCTTCCTTTGATTCGAACTTTGAGCAATAATTCTAAGGGAAAGTATTATATAAAGCAAAAAGCTTAGCAGTATAATCCATCTGAATTCTCCCTTAATAACATCATAATAAAAGGAGAGTCCGTCAGGTAGATTTGGTCGTTCTACTTGTGGAAAATACGCACTTAAATATGCGGTAAGTTTGACCGATTTGGGATGGAAATAATAACCAATTTGTGTAACGAAATACAAAAAAGGAAGGAGAAAATGATACCAGTGATTTTTAAACCTGAACTCTCTTTTTTTCAAAACTCCATAAATAAACAGGTATACTAGGGGTGCCCAGAGTAAGACTAAAGGTTCCGTGGAATCATTAAAGTTAATATAGTATTTCATTAAGCCTGTATAACACAGATAATTGTCGAGTAATACAAGTGTAAACACTATGATAAAAAGGCCCAGAAGCCTTATTGGAATTATATTTTTCGGTGACTTTATTAGAATAATTATTGATATAAAAATACCTTGAAAAACTCCAAGTAACATGAGTTGTGATATAGTGTCATGCCTGATTGGTATTTGATCTAAAATATGTTGTAAATTCTCCAAAAAAGCCTTTTTATTTCAAGGTAAATATATCATTTTCTTGAAATATGTAAGCTTAACCAAATCAGAACTGGTTAAAATTCCAAAACTTCACTGTCCATTGCTTTCAGTTGCGTCCTTCCAGAATAGGGTACAATAAGAGATTAAACAATCACATTATTAGTTTTATAAAAAACTGCGTTAGATCAACAACATCTATTAAAAAGCACATAATTATTTATTGATTCGCAAATGGTTACATGGAAGTACTTATTTCTTGATAAATTTTTTCATATTGTAATTGTATATTGATACTCAAATATTGTCTCGAGTTTTTAGGTTTTTCCTTTTCAATATGATTCAGCTTGAATTGCACTTTTCTATCGATACCATCTCCAAAGGAAATAAACTCGCCCTGTTTCAATCTAAAGAATATATCCGCCCTTCGTTTGGATACCTCTTTTTCCCCTTTGGTAATGCGGCTCTCCAAGGTAAGAC
Source organism: Flavobacteriaceae bacterium (assembly GCA_020435965.1). Taxonomy (GTDB): domain Bacteria; phylum Bacteroidota; class Bacteroidia; order Flavobacteriales; family Flavobacteriaceae; genus CAJQLB01. Next base: position 7,798 of record JAGQYS010000115.1, read on the forward strand.
CTGAGCTTTTGCTGATGCTAGTGGTCTGTTTTTTGACAATCTCAAAAAAGCGTTCATAGTATTTGGCTGTATCGGGGTCGTTCACCTTGCCAAAAAATTGATAAGACAAGTTGCTTAAAATTGCTTTACTTGCCTTTTCACCATAAAGCAGATCGTTCTGAATCTTGTCCTGCATGACGTAAATAGTTGAGATGTCATAACTCCTGAGCGTTGCTGGAACGCGGTGCATGTTGGGCAGTTTGATTGTCGAAGCCTCTTCCATCAATAGAAACGAGTGGTTACGGTCCCGGACACTCATCTGTTTGATGATAGTATGCAATGTCAGGGTAATAACGGGCGAATAAACCGAATCATATTTGGGGTGGTTCACTAATGAAATGACCGCTGGGTTTTTGGGATTATTAATGTCCAATGGTACTTCGTCCTTGGATAGTACATAGAACAATTTTTTGGAGCTTATCTTTTTAAAGGCGTTTGAGAGCGTACTTTTTACCCCGGCGGTCTGCTTTTCCGATTCTATACCGTTGATAAAGGCACTAGCCATGTTCCAGGAAGTGAAATCAGATTTCAGGAATGCCACTAATTTTTTTGTACTCATGGTCTGGTAAAGAGCGATGATATGGGGTAAGGTACAGAAATCGGGATAGGCCGACTTCATCTTCCAAATTAATCCCGCCAAAAGGCCTTCCACGGCATCGGAAAAGAACTTGTTGCTCCCTGTGTTCTCCGATAGGTTCTGTTCCAAGAGGTTTTCCATGAATACCCTAGAAACTTCATTGACACTTTCCTCATTGGGAAGGTATCGTGGGGCAATGGGGTTGACCCTGTAGTGAATTTGGTCAAAGGCTATCGTATAAAATTTGGTTTCACAGTCCTTAAAAAGAGGGTAGGCAATTTCGGTAAGTTCAAAATCTTTATAGTCATGGATGACGCCACAAAAATTGTGTCGAGCAAAATGTTGCAAAAAATTATAGACCACGCTCTCGGTCTTGCCGCTACCGGCAGAACCGATGATGGATGCCCCACGCCGTATGTTGTCGATTTTAAACCAGCCATTCCTTATTTTGAAACGCACTCTGTATTTTTTATCCTTTTTGGATGAATCCTCTATAAACAAGAAAACATAGATTATAGCACCCAAAAACAGCACTGGAACGACAATAAACAAAACGATATGTGGCCAATCCCAATTCATACACCAATGGAACCTGATTCTATGGCATTTCCAATGCCTTTTTTTATTCTGCTGATGGCTTTATAGGTAAGCTGAGCGGTATTTATAGGGATTTTAGGTATGGGAACACCTGTTTTGGACAGCAGTTTATATGCCAATGCCCTTTCATTATTTGGAAGCCCTGAAATCATTGAAAAATATTCTTTTGGGTCTTTCAAAAAGGTTTTTCTGGCGGTATAAGTCTCCACGTAGTTCCGTCGATATTTGAAGAGTGTATCAAAGGTCTTTTCAGAATTTCTGATAAACGAATCCCTATCGAACCCCCGTTTTACTGTCTTACCGTGCATCTCAACTTCTGAGGCCTTATGCTTGCTTCCTGGGGATAGGCTGAATCGGTTACTGGCATCCTTGCGACTGACAATGATATGGACATGGCTCTGGTGTCCCGGTTTGGCCATACCTCGGACAATGCGTTTGCCATCCAATTGGTGAGGGGCTTCTTGTTCCAGCCTCTGTATTTCTTTGTCCAATAGTTTGATGTTACCAGATTTTCCACCTGATTCAATTCCACGTATCTGTTGTTTTAAGTCCAATATTTGAGTGGCAAAGGGTTGGTTTTCCCGAATTTCCTTATCGGTGCCTTTAAAGGTGCGTTGTCGTTCCACCTTGGCATAGTATTTAATATCATCAACGCTAATTGGTTTTCCATCGATTTCCCGATTAAAGGCTTTGGCGTATTCCTTCATGGCTTCCCTTGTGTAGCGTTTGAGTGCTTCAGGGGAATCCTGTATCGCTTTCAGTTCCCTGGCACTTGGATTGAGAGTAATCGAATAGAACTTGGGTTCGGTCTTTTTGAGCTTGGCCGTATTCCCATCGATGTCATTGATGACTTCCTCTGCGGATATTTCCTCCCCATACTGGTTAAAGAAATGTTCTTGTTCTTCCACAACCTTGCCTTCGTTTTCCTTTTCGAGATAGGAAACAAAATCCGCTGAGCTTTGGGCATAGTTGCCATCAATCTTCTGTGCCGTAATCGTTATGTACATGTTGCAGTTCGCTTTTAAGTTTATCAAATGACTCTTTCTCCATATCCAGTTTTAAATATCCCGGACCAAATGCTGATTTTACATAAATTACCTTTTCCATGAGGGAATTCATCTTTTCCTGAGCACAAGTCAATTGCTCCTGTAAATTCACATAGCCGGTTTTATAGAACTCCATATCTTCGTTAGCATCCAATATTTTTGGGGTTCCAAAATCAAAGGTTTCATCTTCCTCTTTGTCCATTTCCGTCATCTCGTGGAAAAGGGAATCCATCATGGTCTTCGTGGGCAGGGTCTGATGCTTCTCGATGTTCTTCAAAATGGCGATGACCGCATTGATACGCTTGTTGGTGCGGTTGTTGTTAATGCCCAGATCATCGTTTGGAGAGAGGTCGTTTCGTTCAAAAAAATCCATCACGGCCACCAAGGTCAAGGTATGGGAGTCCGACACCAAACGGGAAAACTCCCGAAAGCGCAAAGCCACATCCTTTTTAATGCTAATGGCCGAAAAACGGTATTTTTGATAGATACTTTCTTCCATTTACTGTAAAAAATCGCCTGTTTATGGGCGGTCTGGCCGTATTTACTGTAAAAACCTTTGCTCATCAATTCCTTAAATGTTTTTAATTTTTTGATATACAATGTTTTACATTAAAACAAACAACCGTAACACCGCTGTGCGTGTTACCCTCTTGCTCTTCGATTTTCGTCCCGCAGGGACAAAAATTTTCAGACGCCCAACCCAAGTTGAGCACCTTATTTTTTATTGGTGAATGGTCATTTAAGGAAAGTCAAATCATCCGATAAACGGATTGTTTAATGACCACAAAATGTTAAAATATAACTTTGTAAATATAATGTTTTCAGGTGATTGGACATAAAAAAAGCCCATCATAATAAATGGGCT
>JAGQYS010000116.1 GCA_020435965.1 Flavobacteriaceae bacterium
GTTCGAGTCTTCTCGTGCGCACTAATCTTTAATGCTTTCCTATCTTTTATTCTTTTTTCTCGGACTAAGAATTATCAACAACTCTTTTTTATTTAAATTTTGTTAATTGTGTAATACTAATTAGTTAAAAGCTTATTTTTGTTTAAACATTTTTAATAAAAAATGAACAATATTAAAAATCAATTTAGTATAAAGGATTTAGAAAATCTTACTGGAATTAAAGCGCATACAATTAGAATATGGGAAAAGCGCTATAATTTATTAGAGCCTAAACGCACTGATACTAACATAAGATACTATGATTTAGCTAGCTTCCAGAAATTATTAAATGTAAGCTATTTAAATAATAATGGCTATAAAATCTCTAAAATAGCAACACTTGAAGAAAGCAAAATACCAACTTTAGTTAGAGAAATTGCAGCAGAAAGTAACCTAGAAAGTCATGCTATAAACGCCTTCAAACTATCGATGTTAAATTTTGATCAGGCATTATTTTACAAAACCTATGAATCTTTATTAAAAGAAAAAGATTTCGAAGATATTTTCTATGACATTTTTATTCCACTTTTAACCGAAATTGGACTGCTATGGCAAACAGATACTATCACACCTGCTCATGAGCATTTTTTAACGTCACTAATACGTCAAAAAATCTTAATCGATACAGAAAAAGCACAGTCTAAGCAAGTAAATAATTCTAGTAAAACATTTGTTCTTTATTTACCTGAAAATGAAATCCATGAATTGGGTTTGATGTTCATAAATCATCAATTGATTAGTAAAGGATATCAGTCTATATTTTTAGGACTCAGTGTTCCTCTAGAGAGTTTAGTTGATCTCAAAAATTACTACGATGAACTTATCTATATCTCTTATTTTACGGTTAAACCAGATAAAGACGACATTAAAAGATATATCGAGAATTTTAACCAATTATTGATTAAGGATTCAAACACAAAACTTTGGATTTTAGGTCAAATGTTGAACGCCTTGGATTTAGATAAACTACCTAAAGGCGTATCAGCATTTAAAAGTATAAAATCCTTAACAAGCAGTCTCAAATAATGAATAAAGCAATATCTATAATAGGCTCGGGCTTTTCATCGCTTTCTGCATCTTGTTATTTGGCAAAAGCTGGTTACAATGTATCCGTTTTTGAAAAAAATGATACCGTAGGCGGAAGAGCAAGACAGCTTATTAAAGATGGTTTTACTTTTGATATTGGTCCAAGTTGGTATTGGATGCCTGATATTTTTGAAAAATTCTTTAACGACTTTAATAAAAGTACTAGTGATTATTACGAACTAGATAAGCTTAGTCCTGCATATAAAATTTTCTTTTCAGATGAAGTTATTACTATAGGCGACCATATGGATCAAATCTGCGAAGAATTTGAACGTATTGAGTCTGGTAGTTCTAAACCCCTTCGTAAATTTATTGCACAAGCACAAGACCATTATGATATTGCAATTAACAAAGTAGTACTAAAACCCGGCGTTTCACCTTTTGAATTAGTAACTAAAGATACTGTTACAAGAGTAGATCGTTTCTTTAAAACCATAAGTTCTGAGGTTAGAAAAAACTTTAAAAATCCAAAGCTCATTTCTACACTAGAATTTCCAGTTCTGTTTTTGGGAGCCAAGCCTAGCCAGACACCTTCGTTTTACAGTTTTATGAATTTTGCAGACTTTGGCTTGGGCACATGGCACCCAAAAGGTGGTATGTACGAAATTATTAAAGCCATGAAAAGTCTGGCAGAAAGTTTAGGCGTTAAAATATACACTAACAGTAATGTTGAAAAGATACATGTTGAAAATGGAAGAACTAAGGGCATCATAGTAAATGGTAATTTTATAGCATCAGATATGGTTTTAAGTGGTGCAGATTATCACCATTCTGAAACATTATTGGACAAAAAATATAGACAATATTCAGAAGCATATTGGGATAAACGAACGTTTGCACCTTCTTCACTCCTTTTCTATGTTGGATTTAACAAGAAGCTAAAAAACATTGAGCATCATAATTTATTTTTTGATACTGATTTCGAAAATCATGCTGAAGATATATATGATGACCCTAAATGGCCAGAAAATCCATTATTTTATGTTAACTTCCCTTCAGTTACGGATGAGGGTATGGCACCAAAAAATTGTGAAACAGGTTTTTTCCTCATACCAATTGCACCAGGTCTAGAAGATACACCAGAGTTAAGACAACAGTATTTTGATATTATAATAAACCGTTTCGAAAGCCTTACACATCAACATGTAAAAGACAGTATTCTATTTAAAGAATCATTTTGTGTCAATGATTTTATTAGTGAATACAATTCATATAAAGGTAACGCCTACGGTATGGCAAATACCTTGAGACAAACTGCATTTTTAAGACCCAAATTAAAAAGCAAAAAAGTAGATGGACTATACTTTACAGGGCAATTAACGGTGCCTGGACCGGGTGTACCACCATCATTAATATCAGGAAAATTAGTTGCAGAACTAATCCATAAAAATGAAGTTTAATTGCTAAGAAAAAGACATTATTATTATGAAATCAATTTTTGACAACGTCTCCAAAGAGTGCAGCAAGCTGGTCACCAATGCTTATAGTACGTCATTTTCTATGGCGACCAAGATGTTATCTGAAAGCATTAGACAAGACATTTACAATATCTATGGGTTTGTACGCTTTGCAGATGAGATTGTAGACACCTTTCATGATTATGACAAAGAAAAACTCTTTAATGATTTTGAAGCTGACTTAGAAGCTGCTTTAGCCAATAAAATAAGCCTTAACCCTATTCTTAATTCCTTTCAGGAAACCTATCACAAATACAACATAGATAAGCATTTGGTTGATGCTTTTATGAATAGTATGCGGTTAGATTTGTACAAAAAAGACTATCTCACCGAAGAAGAATACAAAGCTTATATTTATGGTTCAGCAGATGTTGTTGGCCTTATGTGCTTAAAAGTTTTTGTAAAAGGGGATAATGAAAAATATGAAGACCTAAAAGATTCCGCAATGAGCTTGGGCTCTGCGTTTCAAAAAGTAAATTTCTTAAGGGATTTAAAAGCAGACTTTGAAGATTTAAGCAGAACATATTTTCCAAATACAGATTTAAATCAATTAGATGAAGACTCTAAAAAAGCCATCATTTCTGAAATAGAAGATGATTTTTCTAAAGGACTTCAAGGTATAAAGCGCTTACCTCTAGAAGCACGTTTTGGTGTGTTTATGGCTTATCGTTATTACAACAAATTACTTCAAAAACTTAAAAAGACACCTGCTTTAGAAATAAAATCGGCAAGAATACGTGTGCCAAACTATAAAAAAATTGAGCTGCTTACTCGTAGTTACGTAAAATATCATTTAAATTTATTATAACATAAAACCAAAAAAATTATGCAAACTGTTTATTGGATTTTAATTTTTTTAGGAACCTTTTTTATAATGGAGTTTAACGCCTGGTTTACCCATAAATATATTATGCATGGCTTTTTATGGAGTTTACACAAAGACCATCACCATAAAGATCATGATAGCTGGTTTGA
>JAGQYS010000117.1:0-6752 GCA_020435965.1 Flavobacteriaceae bacterium
GACCAAAGGAACTACATACTTTGTAGAACCTTCAGTGTTAAAAAAGCACGAGTTTAAAGGTAAAACCAACTTAAAAGTAATTCGAACGCAGCGCCTGAATGCTCTAATCATTGAAGACTTAACTCGCTTTGATAAATCTTCTATAGGAGAAATACATCAACGCATAGGAAAAGAAATACCTTCTAGGACATTACGCTATCAATTAAATCAACTAGTTGAAAATGGAAATGTGAAAAAAGAAGGAGAGAAAAGAGGAACAAAATACTTTATTGACAATTAACTGCGAAAAAAAGCTGTTTTGTCAATAATTTGTCAATAAAATTGTCAATAAATGATAAGTAAAAAGGTGAATCATAAATTCCGATTTATCTAACCAACGTGCAAATTTTGCACATTGGTCTATAAACTAAAAACAAATGTTTGATTTTAATTTAATAGTTCAAGAAGCAGAAAAAACGACCAGTTTTTGGTCGTTTTCTCAAAATTGGTTTGATATACTTTCGCTTATATTAACCATAGCAAGTTTATGGTTAGCTTACTATTTAGGCGAGCGAGGATATAAAAGAGATAAAAGAGACAAAGCTAAAGAGCAAAAGGAGCTCGTTAAATCTGAAATTAAACTTTTTGAAAATAATTTAGGGCAATTAAACCTAGCCATAGACGCTCAACTTAAAGCACTTAAAAAATATAAAGAAGATAAAAATTTTAGTTTAGAATTTAACCCAGATGTGCAAGTTGATTTTTTAAAATTCATTGATGTTAAACATATTTATGAGTCTATTGGTTTTAAAAACAAAGAGGGAATTGGCAAAGTAAATAGTCTTTTTGCTGCGCTTTATTCTTTAAACGATTTTAGACACTCGTTAAGGGATTCCGTAAGGACATATATTGCAAGATATACTACTTTAGAAAAAAGTTTTTATCTGTACAGAAAACTAATGTACAGGATGTTACATGAGATATGCAATAAAAGAGCAATCGACATGCAACCAGCAGTTGGTGGATTGAACATTAATTTTGGAGACAATCATTTTGCAAGGGATTTTTTCAGGCTTAATCAAAGCGTTTTAAACAATCCAGAGCTATTAAATGAACATCAAATTGTTATTAGATCAAAACTAATTGAGTTATTCATAATTCCTCTTATTGAATTGAGTAAACAGCATATTCCGTTAAATGAAGATGCCATAGAAATTGCAGACATGGCTAATGAAGTAAACTCTGCTTGGATTGATATGGAAGTAGTGACTGAATCACATTTCCATGAAATTGAAGGGCATATTAATAGTTTAGAAAAAGTACAAAGAGAAATTACAGCATTTTTAGAATTGAAAAAATAAAGAATGAAACACATAGAAAAAGCCGAAAGTAAACACCTAGATAAAATCATTTCTGAAATACGTGAAGGAAAGTATGTTATACCCGATTTTCAAAGAGAGTTTGAATGGAATCCTTGGGATGTAAACAGTCTAATTACATCTATTTTTATGGATTACTACATAGGAACACTTTTACTTTGGAAAGCAAGCAGTAGTAATGTAAAAATATTAAGTTGCGAACCCATAAAAGGATTTTCTAAAAAGGTTAACCCAGAACACATCGTACTAGATGGTCAGCAAAGATTAACAGCAATGTTCTTTGCTTTTTTTAATCCAGATATTCCATATCCAAAACGTAAAAAACGATGCTTTTTCTTTATGAATATTGAAGAGTTAGTTAATGAAAATTACGAAGAAGCTTTTTATTATAAATGGGAAACAAAAGCCTACAAAAAACTAATAGAAACACCAGAAATACAATATGCACGAAATATATTCCCATTAGAAGTTATAGGAAAAGGTATTTGGGGAATTATGGATTGGCTTAAAGGCTATGAAAACCATTGGAAAGATAAAAAGACACGCTTTGAAGAAGGGGAAAATAAGGAAAGTGTATTAGAAGATGAGCATCAAGTGTTTAGCAAAGAAATACAAGAAGCAAAAAACAACATTAAAAATGGCGAAGCACTTGGTAATATATTAAGAGAATTACTTAACGACTACAACTTAAGTTATATTGAGTTAGACAGAGATATATCGGTAAGTAAGGTGTGTGATATTTTTACGCATATAAACAGCAAAGGTGTTCCTTTAAATATCTTTGACCTTTTAAACGCCATATTAAGACCACACGATATCTACTTAAAAGATATGTGGCGAACAGTAGCAGGTAATTTAGATTACACAGATCCTGCAAAAATGAAAATTTATGTGTTTCAGGTGATGTCTATTTTAGAACAAACCTATTGCTCATCAAAATATTTATACTACCTAGTTCCCGAAGAATCTAAAGTCATTAAACATCCTGATGGAAGAAAAGAATCTAAAATATTAATTCCAAACAAAACAACGTTTATAGAAAAGTGGAACGCTTCGGTTAACGCTATAGAACGCTCAATAAAAAAACTACGAAATCCTAGAGAGTTTGGCGCTATAACACCTGCTTTTGTACCGTATCCATCAATTATTCCAGCTTTTACAGCTATTAATAAATATGTAGAAACAAAAGGGTACAAAAATATTTTAGACATAAATGCCAAAATAAAAAAATGGTATTGGGCATCTATATTTACAGAAAATTACAGTAGTTCTGTTGAGAGCACATCTGCTAAAGATTTTACAGACCTAAAAAAATGGTTTGAAGATGATACTTTAGAACCAGAATCCTATTTACGTTTTTGTAATGAATTTGAAAATCAAAACCTATCTAAATTTGTTCAAAAAGGTGGTGCCATATACAACGCTATTTTTAATATTCTAATATTAAACGAAGCTAGAGACTGGTATACATCAGACCTTCCAGAATATGAAACTCTAGACGACCATCATATTGTGCCTCATTCTTGGGGTAAGAAAAACAATATTTCAGATATTAATTCCATTTTAAACAGAACACCATTATCGCCTTCAACAAACAGACACATTATAAGCGATAGAATGCCTTATGAGTATTTAGCCGAAATGCTTGAAAATAATGGCGAAACCAAATTTTATAATATTTTAGAGTCGCATTTAATATCCAAAAAAGCTTGCGATATTTTAATGCGAAAACCTTTTACAGAAGAAGACTTTAGTGATTTTTTAAGTGAAAGAGAAAAAACAATTAAAAACTTTGTAAAGGTTAATATTATTAATGATGTTATAGATTTACCACCAGATCTAAAACAATTAAATGATGAGATTGAACTTATAGAATTAAATATACGAGATATCATTTCTACAAAAATTAAAGATTCTGATTATAAGGACAATATTCCTTCTGACATACAAGACAAAGTTCAACGCCGAATCCAAAATACAATTAAAAAAAATCCGCTATTAAGTCATGAAGATTTTAAGACTACTCGCTCTAAAATGGACTATTTTGATTTGCAAGAATATTGTACAATAATAACATCAAAGAACTGTTGGAGTTTATTCGAACAGCAATTTAAAAACAAACAACAATTGATGAATAAATTTAGCCAATTAGGAGAGTTAAGGAATGCTATTAGGCATTCACGTTCTGTCTCTGAAGTTGCTATACTAGAAGGTAAAGCTTCAATTGTTTGGTTTAAAGAAATACTAAAATAAAATGTCTGAATATCACTTTGTAGAAAAACCATTTTTAACTCAATTAGAACAATTGGGTTGGACATGTATAGACCAAGGTCAAGGAATACCACAAGACCCAACAAAAAGCTTTCGTACATCTTTTAGGGAAGTCACTTTAAAGAAATATTTTTTACAAAGTATAAAAGCTATTAATACCACAAATGGCAAACCATGGTTAACAGATAGCCAATTACAAGACATTTACGACGAAATAACAGAGCATTCCAATAAAAACCTTTTAGAAGTCAATAAAGAAATATTTCAGTTGCTTCTTAACGGAACTAGTGTGGATAAAAACGAACTAACTGGAGAAGAGTATCCCAAAGTTCAATTTATAGACTTTAAAAATCCTGAAAACAATAGCTTTATTGCTATAAACCAATTTAGAATTAATACACCTGGAACACCAAAAGGGTTTATTATTCCAGACATTGTTTTGTTTATAAACGGTCTTCCGCTTGTAGTTGTAGAATGTAAAGATCAAAATGAGTTTACAGCCAACCCTTTAACCGAAGCTTATAAACAATTACGACGTTACAGTAATCAACGTATAGAAACCCATGAAGCAGGTTTAAAAGAAGGAGAAGAAAAGTTATTTCATTTTAATCAATTGTGCATTGCCACCTATGGAGATGATGCTACGTATGGAACAATTACATCAACAGACCAGTACTATCTTAATTGGAAAGATATTTATCCTGAAAGTTTAAAAACCTACAATCCACCATTAGGTAAAGAGAGAAGGCAAGAACAACTTATTCAAGGAATGTTATCTAAAAATAACATCCTTGATTTGCTTCAAAACTTTACGCTTTTTATGGAAGTTGGAGAAGGTAAAGAAATTAAAATTATTAGTCGATATCAGCAATTTAGAGCAGTACAAAAAATTAAAGAACGCTTACTAAATGGAAAAACACCTAAAGAACGTTCAGGCGTTATTTGGCATACTCAAGGGTCTGGAAAGTCTCTTACTATGGTGTTTTTAATCAGAAAAATAAGGTCTGTTTCTAAATTAAGTGATTACAAGATTGTTATCATAAATGATAGAACTGATTTAGAAGAGCAACTTGGTAATACTGCAAGATATACAGATGAAAAAATAGACTATGTATCAAAAATTGGCGATTTAAAACCAAAGCTTTCTACTGAAAACTCAAACATTACAATGGTAATGCTTCAAAAGTTCCAAGAAAGAGATGCGGTTCAATCACCAGATTATATTAAAAATAAAGTTGCTGAAGCTATCCCTCAATACAAAGATTTTGGTGTTGTAAATACTTCAGACAGAATTCTTATTCTTCAAGATGAAAGTCACAGAACTGTAAACTCTGATTTAGGAGATAATATGTTTGCCGCATTTCCTAACTCAACAAAAATTGCCTTTACTGGAACGCCTTTAATAACTGATAGACATAAGACTAAAACAGTTGATCGGTTTGGAGATTACATCGATAAATACAAGTTGCAAGATGCAGTTGATGATGGAGCAACGGTACAAATCTTATATGAAGGTAAAACTGCGGACACAGCATTAAATGAAAAAGCTGTTTTCGATAAAAAATTTGAAGACTTATTTAAAGAACGTACTGAAGAAGAGCTTTTAGCTATCAAAAAGAAATATGGTACGTATGGCGATATTCTTGAAGCTGAAGAACGAATTAAGCTCATAGCAAAAGATATGGTAAACCATTATGTGGCGAACATTCTTCCTAATGATTTTAAAGCTCAAGTAGTTTGCTCTTCTAAATTAGCTGCTGTTAGATATAAAAAATACATTGATTTAGCTCTTGAAGAAATTATCACAGAAAAAGAAATAGATAATGACTACGAGCCAGAATTATTAAGAAAATTAAAATTCCTGAAATCTGCTGTTGTTGTTTCTAGTGATGATACAAATGAGTTAGCAGAAATTACTCAAGCCAGAAAAGATGCTAAAGCTTCAAATGCTGTTGAAAACTTCAAGAAAAAAATAAATTATGAAGAGCCAAATACAGGAATAGCATTTATTGTTGTTTGCGATATGTTACTGACAGGATTTGATGCACCAATTGAGCAAATTATGTATTTAGACAAAAAGCTTAAAGAGCATAATCTTTTACAAGCTATTGCTAGGGTCAATCGAATTTATCCTGACAAAAACAGAGGCTACATCGTAGACTATATTGGATTAGCAAACAACTTAAAAGAAGCACTATCAATTTATGGAGGTGATGCTTTCGATGAAGTGATGCAGGGAATGAAAGATATAGAAACAGAAGTTCCTATTCTTGAAAGCAGATATAGACGTATATTACAGTTATTTAAAGACAATAAGGTAAATTATTTTGAAGAATTTTTAAATCAAAAAATCAAAGATACGCTAGAAGAATACTATGTTTTAGAAGCTGCAATTGAACTATTGCAAGACATTAAACTTAGAGCGAATTTCACGACCTATTTAAAAGCATTTCAAGAAAGTATGGATGTTATACTTCCAAATGAAATTGCAACGCCATATAAAATTCCAGCAAAAAGATTAGGCTATTTACTTATCAAAATAAAAGAACGCTACAAAGATGATACTCTAGACATTTCTGGTGCTGGAAATAAAATTAAAAGGTTAGTTAATGAGCATTTAATTAGTTTAGGAATTAATCCTAAAATTCCACCAACAGAGTTATTCTCATCAAACTTCATTGAAGAATTAGACAAACAAAAAACTGCAAAAGCAAAAGCAAGTGAAATGGAACATGCTACAAGGAAGCATATAAAAATTAATCTTGCTGAAGACCCAGTATTCTATAAAACGATGAGTGAAAAATTAGATTCAATCATTCAATCACACTGGGAAGATTGGGACGCTATTCTTGAAGGACTTATAGAATTAAGGTCAGATTTAGAAGCAGGAAGAAAAGAAGGTTCTATTGAAGGTATTACAATAGAAGAAGCACCATTTTGTGACCTTATTATTGATATAGCTTATGGCAAAGAAGCATCAGCTGAAATAATGCAGCAATTAAAACCTGTAATTACAGAAATAATGCCTGTAATTAAAAAAGAAATTAAAATTGCTAGATTTTGGAAAAAGAAAGATGAAATTGAAAAATTAAGAGGAAAAATAGAAGATGTTATTTTGGTCAT
>JAGQYS010000117.1:6872-7911 GCA_020435965.1 Flavobacteriaceae bacterium
GCATAAATACAAAGACATAGAATATGCTCTAAAAAAGAGCAACCGAAAAACTTCCAGCATATACATTGAGCGTGATGGAAGTATTTCTGTGTTGGTTCCTAATGAATTATCTAATACTGAAATTGAAAATATACTAGAAAGCAAACGTTATAAAATTTACAGCCATCTTGCAGAATGGGAAGACGCAAATACAAGTAAAGTTTACAGAGAGTTTGTAAGCGGCGAAGGGTTTTACTATCTAGGAAGAACATACAAGTTAGAAATTATTGAAAAACAAGACGTTCCCTTAAAACTTAAAAACGGTCAATTTATGTTAAGGAAAAAAGACCTAAATAAAGCAAAAGAACACTTTGTACAGTTCTATAAAGAAAAAGGGAAGAGCAAAATAATCGATAGAGTAAATTATTGGAAAAAGCTTCTTAATGTTAACCCTAATGATGTTAAGATTATGGAACTACAAAACAGATGGGGCTCATGTACTGAAAAGAAAAATGTTAATTTTCACTGGAAATCTGTAATGACCCCATTGACTATACTAGATTACATCATTGCTCATGAGTTAACTCATTTAATCCATCCAAATCACTCTGAAGCTTTTTGGAATGAATTAGATAAAATTATGCCTGACTACCACCAAAGAAAATCCTGGCTTAAAGTTCATGGAGCTGGTATGGATTTATAAAAAACACTCAAGCTAATGAGTGTTTTTGTATTTAAATTTCATTGAGCCAAATTTCTCTAGCTCTATCAAAACCACACCAACGATGGTTTTTATCATACCCACGAGAAGCCAGTTCATGACGGATGAGCTTATCTAACGGTATTTTATTTTCTAAAATGAATCGTAAAATTTCTCCATCCGCAGTTGAAACCAAACCGACTAATTCACTCCAAAAGGGAAGTGGTTCTTCATCCTGCCTAATGGTATCCAATTGCTTATAACTAATCGTAGAATAATCTATTGGTAGAATATCCAAAAACGTCATTTCCATCTCGCTGGCAGTAGCTTGTTCACATACTGCCCAGTTATCTTCCGGTC
>JAGQYS010000118.1 GCA_020435965.1 Flavobacteriaceae bacterium
CTTTTATTAAATCATTTTTTTCCTTTTCAGAATAGAATTCAGATTTTGCCAATGATTTATTAAAGCGCTCTATAGTCTTCGCAATATCCTCATTTAATAAAATTTTTGCTTCTATAATGTATAGATAGCCTTCTGAAAAATTTGGATAGGAGATCATTAATATTTCCCAAGCCTCAATTGCATTTTCATATTCTTTTTTGTTATAGAAGTACCAACCTTTTCCATTTAATATGCCCAATGAAAAATCCAAGTCCGTACCGTAATGATTTTTGAGGTTGATTTTTGATTCAAAAAACATATCTGTACTATTGTTTGAAGGATCAAAAAAAGTAAATTGTTGCACTGACCAATATTCAAATATATCATATAGAGCTTCTGCGATTCCCAATCCTGGTACTGCATTATGAAAAGCTTTAGGAAAATAGTTGCCTTTAATGTTAATTTTTGAATTTTCGTTTTCTTTTTCGACAGTTTTTATAGCTGTATAATCCTTTGGATAATCTTTACCAATAGCATAGCGATAATATTTTGTATGCTTAATTTTATAATTATTTAATGCATAAATTGAATCAATTAAAGACACATTTTTTTGATAAAAAAAAGGATCTAAAGCTATAACTGCTGATAAATTTTCAATATTCTTGGTAAACATAGATGTCGTAAAATGACCATACCACGAATGGCCAATCAACAACCGAAAAGAATTTGCTTTGTATTCTGATTCCGCTAAAGTTATGATTTCCTCGAAAAGGAATTTTTCATTTAGATGTGCTTTTCCGTTTGAAGATGATTTAGGATTTTTCGCTTCATTGATTCTTCTAAAATTATCAGACTCAATACTTATAATAATAGAGCGAGGCATTTGTTCTGAAGCAGTTAAATAATCTATAGTGTTAATGATTTGATTGTGGCTTCTTTTATTCTGTTGATCGAAAACTATAATTAGCGGATATTTTTTATTGTTGCTATTTTGCCAATCATTAGGCAATATGATAGAAACTTTTTTTTCATAGCCTAGATATGACGACACAAAAGAGGTATCTATCCTTGATTTATAGGTAGTATAATCTTGTCCGAAAAGCGTATTTAAACTAATAATCATCAATAAAATAAGAAAGAAAGTGTTATTCGTCTGTTTACAACAATTAGTAGTCATCTTCGGAAATTGATTTTGTATACTGCAGATTTTCATAAGTTAAATAGCATTTTTCCCATTAAAAAACTTAAACACCTCATCTTTTTCTATAAGATTCTTAGTGTATTTTATGATAGTTTCAGAAGTTAATTCTGGACTTTTAATTTGTAAGGACCTTAGCGTACCATCCTTCTGTGGGACAATAAGTATGGTTTTTCCAAAATTGAGATTGAATAATCGTGTGTTTATAATTGCATAGGAATCGCCTTCTGCGTTGATAAAAGCAAAATAATCTAAAGTATTGGTTTTTGTTTTTACAAAACCCTGAGCTACGTAATCTGGATGATTTCTAGATATGGCTATGCTTTTATTTAAGTTGTAATTTTCAGTGTCTAAAGTATCGGTTAACACCAAAATGTGAAAAAAGACGTCATCGTTTTTATCCTCAAGTCGTTTCTTATTTATTTCGTTTTTTCCAACAAAGAAGCTATTCATAACAACTGTTTTATTGCCTACTTGATAGTCTTCACCTTTACTTCCCAATCCTTTAAAACTATCGTTTCCTAAAAGCTCATATTTTGGCACAGGAAAAACACCCAACTCAAAAGGACCGAATTCTCCAATACCAATCATTTGCTTGTCGTTATTAAGCATTTCGTTATCCCAAGTGGTAGAATCGTTTCGGCTATCTAAGTATTGTTCTCTTTTTTGTTGATTCCAAACCGTATTAACTTCATTGCTTTCTCCTTTAGAAGCTTTATCCGCATTGCTACAACCAACTATTATAAGACATAAAATCACTAATACTTTTTTCATTTATGGATTTTATAAATTTTTTGTTTTAAACTCAATTAAATACGGTTTTAAAGGCCTGTTGTCTGTGGTTCTAAAATTATTGGTAATAAATATTTGATAGGTTTTATTGGGTTCTAACGCAACAGGAATAGTCCAAGATGTGTTGTCCTTTCCCCATTTTCTGCCGTTTATGGTGCCTTCTGGGAACGCATCCCTTCCCAAATTACCTAAATCCACGCTAGTGCGATACCCATCTAAAGCTTCAGAAAAAAATATCGTAATTTCCTTAAGTTTAGGATCGACATTTTGGCTCTTATTTTCAAAAGGCTTAATACCAATAACTGTTGGTCGTTTGCTTTCAAAGTTTTGTTCTAGCACCTCTAAAGAGGTCGAGAAATAATTAGATGTCTTGATAAATGCTTCAATTTCTGATTCATTTTCGTAATCTAATTCAATCATGGTTTTAATAGCTGCTTTTTTGTCTTTGGCCTGATTGTAATAATTTTCACAAATTTGATAACCCACATAATAGCCTAAATCGCGCATTCCAAATTCATTAGGTTCATCGCCATTTAGCCATTTATCAAAATTAGCTACATAAAACATCTCGTCTTCAAAGACTTCTCTAATGCGTTTTGCATTGTTTTTTCCGAATGTAATTTGTGGATTAGGTGATGGCTGGTTTAATGCCTTTACCGTTACAAATTCGGCAACGCCTTCATAAATCACAGAAGACAATAAATTATAAACCCTAGCTTTTTGTTGGGTATGGACGTATTCGTGAATGTTTAAAAACACTAGGTTTTTATTGGGATCTGTAGCAAAATAGGGTTTTAAATGAGATAGGTTTTCAGGAAATTCACTTGTTACGGTATTAATATCTGCCATAGCCAATTCTGAACCAATGAGTACCAAACTATCTATTGTTGTTCCTGGTGTACGGAATGCACCGATAGAGAAATAGATTTTTGCTGGTTTTAACTCTGGATAGATGGTTTTCAGCTTTTCAATCCCTTCTTGTAATTGTATGCCAACGTTAGCTGCTTGTAATGTATTTTCTCTAATCGAGTTCCAAAATTTCGGATAGGTATTGATAGCGTTTATGTATTCTTCTGCCGTATATCTTCTTGCTTTTATGATCCCTTCTAAACCTGCTGTTCCTTTTTTGAAATACAGACTATCTAAATAGTGGTATTGCAATACAGAATATTGGGTTGTGACGATTTGGTCATAAGCATTCCAAAAGTTAGTAATATCTGTTGTGACCACATTTTGGCTTTTCTGATTCTCTTTTGAAGCCTTTTTACAAGCAAAAAATACTGTTAGTATTAGAACTATGAAGATGATTTGATTTTTCATAAACTGATTTTAATTACTCACAATGTTCTAGACGTTGCTTGTCATCTTTTGGGAAGATGTAAGCCGATTTTTGTTTTTCCCAGCCAATTTTCTGATAAAAACCTTCCTTGTTTGGTGCAGCCGTTAACGTAATAAAATTATAACCAATTAATCGGCTTTTTATTTCATTCACTATTTGTGTTCCTATGCCTTTAGATTGGTATTCTGGTCGCACCACGACATCGACTAACAGCGCATAATATTTACCGTCGTCTACCGTACGACCAAAGCCCACTATGGTGTCTTCCTCTTTAATAAAACACGTAATTGAACTTTTCTTAAATGCGTGTTCGATAGCTTTTGGAAGGCGAATTCCCCAATTCACCTGTTGGAAAATTTCCGAAACTTCTTTCCAATCTATGGTTTCTAAATCTGGATTTATGATGACTTCCATTAGTTTAAATCGGTTTCATCGGTTAATAAAAAGCAGGCATTATGATGGGTCATCCCAATATGTGGATAATAGTTGATCGCCTTTGGTGCTGCCAAAAGAATGGTTGTGGCTTGTGGTGTGGCTTGTTTGGTTAGCCTAATCAATTCTTTACCGATGCCTTGTTTTTGATACTCTAAATCTACTGCCAAATCTGAGAGGTAAGTGCAATAGACAAAGTCGGTTATTGATCTAGCAACACCAACCAATTTGCCATTATCTCTTGCGGTAATAATTAAATTGGCATTTTTGACCATTGCTTCAACTCTAGCGAAATCATCAACTGGTCGTCTTTCGCCAAGTGTTGAATTAATGAGTAGCTCTTTAAACTCGAGAGCAGATAAATTAGTTTCGGTTTGATAGGTTATCATAATTGTACATTATATTGGGATTCTTCCAAGGATTTAAGATAAGTTTACTTCAATTTTAATATCTAATTAACAAATAAAAATATTCCCACAACCATCTGTAGTTGCTATTATCGTTTGAGAAGGAGGATGTCCGGTTAGAGGTCCTGTCCATGGCCATCCCCAAAATCTAAACTCGTATGTTGTACAGGGGGATAAAACCCAATCTGTATTCATGCCTTGTGAAACGGTCCCTTCGTTAATTAAATTTGTTCCTGACACATCCCACACTTGGTAATTAAATTGTTGACTAGACGGTAGAGCAAACAGAGTCATATCTACTGTAAAACCGTAACCACATCCTGTAATTGAAGCTGTAGCAAAAGGAGCTGATTCAGTTTTATCCTTTCTAGAGTTTAGTTTTAATTGAACGTTTTGCTCTGCATTGGTGTTGTATTCACTGCTTTGATCTTCTGTGGAACATGAAAAAAACATAAGAATACTTAAAAAAACGATTTTTGGGTTTAAGAATTTAATTTTCATAATATTTGGTTTTTGATTTATTTTTTTGCTTTAGATAACAGCTGTTTCATTTACAATTATATATTCATTAAAAAAACAACTCTGTCCTGTCCATTTCCTGAATAATTTTTAATGACCTCAACACCATTATTATTCTTATTTCCCAAAAGGTGCATTCCCATTTTTTTATGGAAATTAATTGACAATATGTTGGTTGGACTTGTAATGGCTTTAAGTTTATTACAATCATTAAGTTTAGCATAACTTATGAAGTTGTTGTAAAGCTTTGTCCCTATTCCCATGTTTTGTTTTGATTTATGAACACCAATTAGATGAACATAAGCCGTTGAAGACGTTTGTGACAAGAACCCGAACAAATAGGCAATCACATTATCTTTTTCCTTAACGACATAAGCTGTATTACCAAATTCGTGTATGAATAGAGGATGGTGCAAACACAAAGTCCTATCGCTTCCCCAAAAACCTACAATATTTTCAAGTATTTGATTGTAATCAAAAACTGTACATTTTTCAATTTTCATCTTAAATAGTGGTTAAACTTCTTCAATTACTGATTCACCTTTTGATTTGTCACCAGATGTCCATTGCCAAGTTTCGTACAATGAACTGATTTTTTATAAAAAACAGTATCAATTGGATTATAGACAAAACCGCTAGGCAGTTCATGCTCCTCTATTTTTTGAAACCCATTTTTCTCATAGAATTTATGAGCTGCTATAAATTGTTCCATAGTGCCGAGGTATAGATTGCTTATGTTTTCTGACCTACATGAACTAATGGCAGTTTGTAGGAGATTATAAGATATATCAAAAGTTTTGCCTCTAAATTTCTTTTTAACAAACATATTCTTCAGAATAGAGGTGTCATCATCTAAGTTTAATATTGCTATCGTTCCTGCCAATTCTTTATCATAAAAAGCAACCCAATACTTACTGAGTATACTATTACCAACAGCGTTGTTATTATTGAAAATTGTAGATTCAAATTCCAAAGAGATTTGCATTAACATATCGTCAATTGCTTCTTGATAGTCTTGTTTGAATAACTTAATCGTAACCATAAAATTTTTAGCTATTGCTCTTCAATAATTGATTCACCTTTTGATTTGTCTCCAGAAGTCCATTGCCAACTTTCGTGCAATCGAATTTTTCCATTATCCATAATTTCAGGTTTTGATGTGCATATTCCTGTCATTAATTCTCCTTTTAAGTTGATTTGATGATAACGCATATCGATGTTTCCAAATGCATCTACAAGTCCGATAAGATGGCCTTTTTTTATGTTTCCTCCAGAATAATCAGAGGTTATAATGTTTCCATCTTGTTTGTATAGAAAAACAGTTTCGCTAGAGGTTTCACCATTTTCTGTATTGCTGACAGGCACAAAGGTTTTATTGTTGTAGTTTATCACTTTTTGGTTAGTGCAGATTGATATTCATTTAACAATTTAGTCTTTTTTTAAACAAATCTGTTGCGAGTTATTCAAAAATAATAGATTAAAAACAAAAGCAGATGAGCAGTAATTAACCCTTAAACTACTGCTCAAACAAACTTCTAACTAAAAAACCCACAAACTAAACCATAACAAAATGGCAGAGTAAAATATTAGCAAGAATAATTCTAGTTTATGTTTTATTATAAATTTCAACTATTTCAAAATAACTTTTCTAACAACAGTTCCTCTATCAAAATTGAGCTTTAGAATGTAGATGCCACTAGCAAAAGTGCTTGTAGGGATATGACTTTCTTTACCTGTTGCAATCTCCATTCCTGAAATTGAATACATTGTATAATCTTGAAATTGTAAACTATTATCTAAAACAATATTTATAGCATCAGCATAAGTAATGACTTCAACCGAATTTGCAAGCTCAAACTCATCAATACTCAAAGCATCTTCCGCTACTTGGTTAAAGCCTGTCCATAAAGCCCCTGGATCTGTTACATAAGCTCCTGTTGTTCCGGGAGGAATATGTAAATTTATATTACTACGATATACTGAAAAGGTATCAGTAGTTGTACCACCTGTTACAATGGTTGGTGGAGTTGTAGCTAATGAAGTTACATCTGTTAATGAAGCTATGGAAAAAGCATACTCACCTATACTTGTAACACTACTTGGTATAACAACATTTGTAAGTACTGCTGGAGATGGATTCATGGCAAAGGCAAAGTCTCCAATAGTTGTAACGTTGTTACCTATAACTAAACTTGTCATATTATCACTGTATACAAAAGCATAGTCTCCAATAGTTAAAACACTATCTGGAATGGTAAGACTTAGTATATCATTATCAGAAAAAGCTGAATCGCCTATGGTCTCAACATTGTTGCCTAAATTTAAATTGGTTATAGTGCCAAAACGAAAAGCGTTCGTAGAAATAGTTGTAACACTATTGGGTATGATAACACTTGTTAAATTATTATATTGAAATGCCCAATTACCAATAATTTCAACATTATTCCCTAATGTTAAAGTATTAATACTATTGTTGTTAAATGCGCCTTCATTTATATTAATAACGCTATCAGGTATAGTTACACTTGTTATATTATTGGAAGCAAAAGCATAATTTCCTATTTCTGTAACAGTATAGGTTATTAAACCATTTGGTATGGTCGCTGGAATATTTACAACTGTTCCGCCTGCCGTATTATAATCAAAAGCTCTAACCGTACTGTTGGCAACCGAAATTACCTGATAAGTAATATAGTCATAAACATAAGTATTGCCTACATTTAAATTTTCAGTAACAGTATTAAAACCCGTCCAGAGTGCACCAGGATCGGTTACATAAGCTCCTGTGGTGCCGGGTGGGATTATTAGATCTATATCTCCTCGGTCTTGAGTTTGGGTATCATAAAAAGTATCATTTTGATTGTTTACAGTTGTAATGGTAGGTGGTACGGTTGCTAACACTGTAACGGAGGTTAAACCATTATTGCCTCTAAATGCACCACTACCAATACTGGTAACACTACTAGGTATCGTAAGCCCTGTTAATTGGTTACTTCCAAAGGCATAATCACCAATAGTTTGTAAGTTACTAGGTAAAACTACAGAGGTTAAATCAGCATTGTTAAAGGCTCCTTGCTCAATACTTGTTACTGTGTTTGGAATATTAACATTAGTTACAGCCGAACCACTTAGGGCGTTAATACCAAGGCTGGTAACGCTATATGTTGTGCCTGCGTTAGTAACAGTAGCTGGAATATCAACATTAATATTATTTATTGTACTACCTGATATTAAAGATACTGTAGTAGCCGATGTAACGGTATATCTTAAATTGTTCCCGTAACTATCCGTAGAAAAAAATGTTTGCGAATAACACATCGCAACCATAAATAAAGTGATTAAAAAAAGTACTTGTTTTTTCATAATATTAAAGATTTAAGGTTAAAGTAAATTTGTTTTAAGTGTTTAATAATTCATTTTAATAAGATCGCCATTTAAGCCATATCGAAATCTAAAGGTGGTACCTCCGTTTTCTGGTTGAAGATTGACAAAGTATTCTGCTTTAGATGCATCTCCGTTATCAGGGAAATAAACTCTGGCTGTGCTTAAGATCGGATTTTCAAGGTTCTTTTCGTCTTTGAGTTTTTGAATAGATTTCTCTACCAATCCACCTAATTTAGATAGACTAATGGCTTCACCTATCTGAAACATAAAGTCCGAAGCTTTTGTACCTGATGGTACCTCAATGGTAATGTCTGAATTTTGTTGCCAGGTGTCTTGGGTTAAGTTCCACTGTCCCATTTTTAGAGACTCAGGGTCTTCCGTAACGGTGACACCTATAATATTCCCTATGGATTGGTTGTAGGTAACAGTAAGATCTGTGTAAAAGGCATCTTTGCCGAATTGGTCTTTTAGTTCGTTTTCAATGTTTTGAAAACCTTCTGCCGTTGCAGGCTGGTTTTGTGTTGAGTTGCCACACGATGTTAGTTGCATCAACAGCAATAATGCTAATAGCTTGATTAAGCTGATTGTTTTTGGGGCTTTGTTTTTCATTCTATTTTTAGGTTTAATAGAATAAATGTATATACCAATTGTGAAGAAAGAAATACAGAAACTATTTCTGATATGTGTAAATCAATAAGTGTTGTAGTTTAGAAAATATTTGTAAGGCAGAATCTATCTAAACTTAATGTGTTTTTAATCAGAAGTTCGATTTAAAAAAGAAGTCACAAACTGTTCTTTTTTACGGGATGAAACTGGAATTTTCTTTCCATTCTTTAGATGAATAACACCAGACTTGTCGTATTTATCAATGAATTTTAAATTCACCATAAACGATTGGTGTGGTCTTGTAAAATTAGCATTGGTAAGGCGTTCTTCAAACTCTTTCAACGTTTTGGAAACCAAATGCTTTTTACCATCATTGCAATAAAACGTGGTGTACCCTTTATCAGATTCGCAATACATTAACTCGTTTAAATCAATGACTTGAAAACTATCGTGTAGAGAGAGTATAAGTTGCTCATTTTGATGGTTAAACGCCTGTTTTGCGATGTTGATTTTTTCTTTTTGTTCTGTTATAGACAATTGTTTTACCTTATTTAAGGCAATCTTGAGCTCCTCTACATCAACAGGTTTTAAGAGGTAATCTACGGCACCCATTTTTAGGGCCTTTAGCGCATATTCTTCGTAAGCGGTAATAAAAATAACTTTAAATTTAAGATGTTCGGTTTGTTCCAAAAATTCAAAAGCGTTACCATCTGCAAGATTAATATCCAAAAAAACAAGCTCTGGTTTACAAGCATTGGCTACAATAACGGCTTCTTTTACAGATTCACACTCTCCTACTACTTTAACATCAGTATCAATGAGTTCTAAAAGGTTAAGCAATGCTTTTCTTATATAGGCTTTATCTTCTACTATGATTGATTTCATTAGGCTATATCTTTTTTATATGGAATTACCAATGTGACTATTGTGCCTTGTTCGTTATAGTGTTTTCTGTCTTCAATTTTTACAGATCCTTCAATATTAAAATCTTTAGATAGCATCTTTAATCGCTCTGAAGTTATGGTTGTTGCCAAAGACTTTTTGTCTTTTCGTTTATGGCCATTCTGTGCATCTATGCCAATACCATTGTCCTTAATAGTACAGATGAGCTCATCATTTGCATATGTTAGTTGAATATCTATTTTTCTATTCTCTTTTCGGTCTTCAAAAGCATGCTCAACAGCATTTTCGATAAAAGGTTGAATAAGCATTGGTGGTATTTTAAATTTGTCTTCTTCAATATTTTTATCGACCAAAATTGTATAATCATACGATTGACTGGCTTCTAAATTTTGAAGTTCTAGATAGTTGTTTACAGCTTCCAATTCTTGATTGAGCGGTACTAACTTATCTCTTGAGTTTTCTAACGTAATTCGTAATAATTTTGAAAATTTTGACAAATAAAATATTGATTTCTTGTCTTCTTTATTTAATATCATGCCTTGCAATACAGAGAGTGAATTAAAGATAAAATGCGGTGTCATCTGTGAACGTAACAACTTTTGCTCTATGGCTATGTTTTGGGTTTTCGTTTTTTCGTTTCTCAATTTTAAATAGAAAATAATACTACCTAAAATTATGGCTGTCGCTAAAAATCCTATAATTCCTAAAAATAAATTTCGCTGAGTCTTTTCTAAATCTTGTGAAGTCGCTTTTATCGTTTTAGTAAGTTTTAACTCATTTATATTCAAAGAGTCTATCTGTTGCTTGTATTTGTAATCATATTCTAGTTGAGTTATTTTTTCAATGCTCTCTTTATTAAAAAGGCTGTCATTTAGGATTTTAAATTGTTGGTGGTTTTCTAATGCTTTTTTATAGTCACCATTGTATTGATAAATTTCTGAGAGTAACTTGTGCGCATCACTTTGATAATCTAAAAGTTCAAGTTTATTTGAAATTTCCATACTTTTTAAAACATTGGGAAAGGCCTTATCGTATTTTTTTTGATCCACAAAGCAATCTGCCAATCCTAAATATGAATAACTTAATCCAGATTGATTATCAATTTCTGCATTAATTTTTTTTGCTTCCTCATAATACTCTAATGCTTCATCGTATTTTTTTAATGACGTATGAACATATCCAAGATTATTTAAACATTCTGCTAGTTGAGATTTACTGTTAGTCTTTCTGTTTAATTCTAATGCTTCTTTTAAAAATTTAACAGCTGTATTAAGTTCTTCTTTTTTTATATAAACATTAGCTATATTGTTTTTTGCTACTGCTATGCCTGAATTGTTTTTTCTGCTTTCGTAAATAGCCAATGATTTTTTTAACAATTCTAGAGCCTTATCATATTTTTTTTGGCTTTTATATATAAGACTCATATTATTAAGAGAATTGGAAATACCTAATGAGTCCTGTATCTTCTGTGCTAATGATAATGCTTCATTATTATACTCCAATGCGAGTGGATAGTTACCTTGTTTATTATAAATGGTGGCTATATTTCTCAAACAAGCCGAGATGCCAAGTGTATAATCAGTTTCAGTATATAATTTTAATGCTTTTTTGTAATAATCTATAGCTTCAGGATACTTGCCAATTTTCATATTTATATTTCCTATATTGGTCAAATAGTTTGGGACATTTCTGTTTATTCCAACATCTTGGTCTGCTTTGAGTGCTTTTTCAAAATATATCAAAGCATTAGGATAATCACTTTGTCGAAAATAAATTACACCTATCCCGTTATAGCAGGCGGCTATGTTTTTTTTAAATCCATTATCAGAAAATATTTGGGCTGCATTTTCAAAATGCTTGATTGATAAATCAAAATTTGATTGCATCAACTCAACAACGCCACGCATGTATATGGCATTTGCTTTGCCTTTTTTAAAACCTATTTCGTCTGAAAGTGTTTCGGCTTTTTCAATATATTCTTTTGCCTTATTTATATCTTTTCTATGATATAAATATGACAGTTCATCAAGAGCATTGACTCTTATTGTATCCTTTTGTTTATGAGTTTTCAGGATATTTTCCAAACTATCTATTTCTTTGCTTTGTGAAAATGCAAAGAGTGGTAACAACAAAATGGTGATTAAAAAATGGATTCTTTTCATGAACTCAATAAATGGTTAAATACGCTGTAAAATCCTTATCACGAAAAGCAAACAGGTATATTTTTAGCTAATTAACAATGTAATTACTATAAAAAAATCAAAATAACAATATAGCATTCACCAAAATATAAAAAATCTATATTCGTAGTGTTACAAACTATATTCGTAGTGGGAAGTTTAATATTCGTAAGGGCATAATAAATACGTACTCATTTTGAAACGGTTACTGTATTACTGAAATTATAAGTCTTTGTCCGAACACTTTTTCCAAAAGAGTAAATAGGAACATATTTTTAACGTCATTTTTAATAATGACAACCAGTTTTGTGGTGCCTTGCACTGGTCTAGGCTGCAGACTGCCAGTTGCAAGTCGCTACCAAAACATAAATCAAACCTATTATGGCTTTATTTTTACTTTATAAATTTGTAGAATGGTATAGAAAAAGCAGACCGAAGCCTGCATAAATTAAGATATAACCTCAGCATATAAGTCGAAATCCTCAGCTTCAATGATTTTAACTGTTGCGAATTCACCCGTTTTAAGATAGGTTTTTGTTGCATCTATCAATACTTCATTATCCACGTCTGGGCTATCAAATTCGGTACGACCAATAAAATAATTTCCTTCTTTTCTATCGATAACAACCTTAAACTCTTTACCTATTTTTTCCTGATTCAATTCCCAAGAAATTTGTGATTGAATTTCCATGATCTCATTGGCACGTTGCAACTTCACCTCTTCTGGCACATCATCTTCAAGATTATACGCATGCGTATTTTCTTCATGTGAATAGGTAAAGCAACCCAAACGTTCAAAACGCATCTCTTT
>JAGQYS010000119.1 GCA_020435965.1 Flavobacteriaceae bacterium
AACACTACAAAAGCCATTGCTAAAGACATTATTTTATGGAATACTTGTTTCATACTTATTGCGAAGTTACAAAATTTTAACAACTATTGATTTTGTTTAACAGAAGTTTAGATTTGTGATTTTTTAAATTTAAAAAGTAAAACCTATACCTAAAAATAATCTAAAATCACAAACCCAACTTACTCACTAACGCTCAAAATGTACAGCTCACTATAATTCAGGCCTATATGTGTAGCTCCACTTATAAAAACAACCCTCTCAATATCAAAATGTGTAATCGTAAATTCAGAATTGATGCTATCAATGCCAAAATCAAAAGGAGTTACACGGTTTAAATCACAATCTAATGTATAATTAAACTGCTTTCATAAAGCAACGCTTTCCGTCGTGCGAATATCTTCAAAACAATACAATTATAGCTTTAAGGTACTGCATCCAATAGAACCTGTTAAGGATAAATTATCTTTTTATTCTGTTTTTTATTTAAAACCATTACAATTCACTAAATTACTTAACATTACAGAAACGAAAAAGTTATGGAAAAAAATCCAAGTATTTTTAATGATGTTATTGGCCCAATTATGCGTGGTCCTTCCAGCTCTCATACGGCAGCATCTTGGCGTGCCGCCAAAATATGCATGGATATTTTAAACGAACCTCTAAAAAAGGCTATCATTGATTTTGACAAAGATGGTGCTTGGGCTCCAAACTACAGAGAACAAGGAACAACCATTGGTATTGATGGTGGTTTGTTAGGCTTAGAAATGACTGATGACAGGATGAAAAACACTGAACAAGTTGCTGCCGAAAGAGGCATTTCAATACTCTACGAAGTTAATAGTTTTCAAACAAATCATGTTAACACCTTTAGACTTAAATTAGAAGGAGAACAAGGAAAAAAATTAAATGTAATAGCGGTATCGATTGGTGGTGGTTCTTTTGAAATTAAAGAAATAAATGGGTTTGAGGTTCAGATAAATGGAGGCTTTTATGAATTGGTTCTTATAAATGTTAAAGTTGATATTCACATAGATGAAATAAAACTTATGTTTCCTGAATGCAGATTAGTTTTAGAATCATACCAGAACAACCAACGATTAATTAATTTGAAATTTTCAAAAAAGATTTCAAATGATACCCTAAAAAGAATTACAAACACATTTCTTTGTGATGAAGTTTTCATAACAAAACCCGTTTTACCAATAATTTTAGGTAATGAAATAGAGCTGCCTTTCACAGATATAGATTCCCTTTTGACATACGCAGATAATCAAGATCTTGATTTAGGCACTTTAGGTTTACTATATGAAACACATCAAAGCGGATTAAACAAAATTGATGTTATTGATAAAATGAATCGTGTTGTTAATATTATTGAAAACAGTATAAAAACAGGCTTAATAGGCACGAATTATGAAGATAGGATTTTGCCACAACAATCACATTTAATTGAAAGGGCAGAAAAGAAAAAACAAATTCTTGAAAATTCTATTGTAAACAATATCATTTCAAATGTTTCTGCCATAATGGAATCTAAAAGTGCTATGGAAGTTGTTGTAGCCAACCCAACAGCTGGCTCCTGCGGTGTTGTAGGTGGTGTTTTTAGAGCCGTAGCAGATGATATTGGTAGTACTCATGAAGAACTAATTCAAGCTTATTTTGCTGCCGGAATTGTAGGTGCATACTTTGCAAAAGGCCCAGGTTTTTCTGCTGAAGAACATGGTTGTCAAGTAGAGTGTGGAGCATCTGCTGGTATGGCTGCTGCTGGAATAGTGCAACTTTTTGGCGGAACTGCAAAACAAGCTATTGATGCAGCCTCCATGGCTATACAAAACATGATCGGATTGATATGCGATCCTATTGCAGATCGTGTTGAAGCACCTTGCTTAGGGAAAAATATAAGTGCAGCTGTCAATGCGCTTTCTTCTGCAACAATGGCTTGCGCTGGATATAATGCACTTATTCCTTTAGACGAAGTTATTGAAACTGTATCGTCTGTTAGCAAGCAAATGCCAACTTGTGTTAAATGCACAGGAAAAGGTGGTCTTGCAATAACCAAAACAGCCTGTGCCTTAAAAGAAAAAATGAAGCTAAAAGTAAATTAACAAAGTAAATAAAACCTTCTGTTCTTGAAATTACATAATTTCAAAATCAAGTAAAGTTTGGTTTCTAACTCATTCTTTTATTTTAAAAATCCTGAAACTAAGTGATTAGAACTATTTGAAAAGAAAATCAAAAAAGTCAATCCTAATTTTTACCAACTATAAAATTAGCTCTCAACAATTAAGAGATAGCAGGTTTCCCTAGTTGTTGAAGCATTTCGTTAGTCATTGTTTGTAAGTCAAATACATGCTTCCAGTTCCAATCTTGTCTTGCGGCAGAATCATCTATAGAATTTGGCCAAGAATCAGCGATTTTTTGTCTGAAATCTGGCTCATAATCAATGGTAAAATCTGGAATTTGCTTTTTAATTTCGGCTGCCAATTCTTTTGGTGTAAAACTGATTGCTGCAAGATTATATGAAGATCTAATTTTTACATCACTTGCTTCAGCATTCATAATATCCAAAGTAGCTTTTACTGCATCCTCCATAAACATCATTGGCAAAGCTGTGTCTTCAGTTAAAAAACAATCATAATGACCTTCATTAATAGCTTTGTGAAAAATATCAATAGCATAGTCTGTTGTACCACCTCCAGGTAAGGTCTTCCAACTTATAATTCCTGGATATCTAATACTTCTTACATCAACTCCATAATTGTTAAAGTAATACTCACACCAACGCTCTCCAACTTGTTTGGTAATGCCATAAACTGTAGTTGGTTCCATGATAGTGCGTTGAGGTGTATCAGTTTTCGGAGTGGTAGGTCCAAAAACAGCAATACTTGAAGGCCAAAATACTTTATCAATAATATTTTCTTTGGCTAAGTTAAGCACATTCAATAAAGAGGACATATTCAAATCCCATGCTTTTTCAGGAAACTTCTCTCCAGTAGCACTTAACATTGCTGCCATTAAGTAAATAGTGTCAACATTATTTTTTTCAACACAATCTTTTATTTGTTCATAGTTTTTGGCATCTAAAATTTTGAAAGGCCCAGACTTAACCAGCTCCAAATTACTTTCTTTGATATCGCTCGCTATGACATTTTCTGCACCAAGTTCTGCTCTTAACTTGTAAGTCAACTCAGAACCTATTTGACCGCATGCACCAATTATTAAAGTTTTAGAAATCATTTACGTAGTAGTAGTTTAGTATTTCAAAAATAGAAAGATTTTATAGTTATCGTCATATTTTTGTCTTAAAAATAGCTTAAACTTTATTATAAAATAGTTTGATAAGAGTTCGTATACAATATATTTGCATGAATAAAGTTCGAATGCAATGACTTACATGCAAAATATCATCAAAATTTCCATTTCTTTATTAGTCATACTTTTTATTTCAAGTTGCAATACCAAAACAGCTAATGATTCAAATACTGATGAAGAAATTATTACAATTGATAGTAGTAAGATTACAGCTAAAGACATTGCAAAATTAAAATACACAGACTATGCTTTAAGCAATCTCACAATAAGCAAAACTACTAATTGGCAAAAATTCAATGAATTAACCAATAAAATTGAACTTTTAAAAACTGGAGATCTATCTTTTTTTAGAGATGACAAAGCTATTTTAGAAAGCTTTATAACCGATTTAAAAAACGAAGTTCCAGAATCTCTAAAAACACCTGCAATATCGGCAAGACTTAAAGTTATTGAAACAGTATTCTTAAAACTAGAAGGCTTGGCTTCATTGAGCTCTGCAAAAAAAGAGGATCTTTTAATTGCCATTAAAGATGTGCTTATATCTTATACAAACCTTGTTTTTCAAATGAACAAGAAATTTGAAAAAGAATCTCAAAACATTGAAAAACCTTATTAAACATTAAATCTCTAAAACTATTTTTTTGTTAAGATGTAACAAAATTTGTTTTGAGGCTTCTAAATAATGAGTAAATTGTACAAAATAAATACTATAACAAAAATGAAAATCAATCAAACTAAATTATGGTTTGCAAGTTTTTTTGCCTTTTTAGGACTTATGGCTTGTAAAGAAGAACCAAAAAATGAAATGGCTGAAGCCGAAAAAATTCCTGGAATTATCTTGGAGAATATGGACACTTCAGTAGATCCAAAACAAGATTTCTACAGCTATGTGAACGGAAATTGGGTTAAAACAAACACCATTCCAGATGACGAATCACGTTGGGGCGGATTTGGAGTTTTACGAAAATCTACCAGAGCAGATGTATTGGAAATTATTAAAACCTCCAAAGAATTAGGAAAGTACGAAGAAGGCTCTGACCAGAAAAAGGCATTACTTATTTTTGAATCTGAATTAGATACTGTGGCTAGAAATGAAGCAGGTATTGAACCTATCAAACCATTATTGAAAGCTATCAATAGCATCAACAACTTAAGTGATATGCAAACAGTTTACGCTAAAACAGTAGGTGTTTCTGCTCCATTTGCTGGTATTGGCGCCAATCCAGATTTAAATGATAGTAGCATGAATACAGCTTGGGTTTTCCCTGGAGGTTTAGGCTTACAACGTGATTATTACTTAGATCAAGACAGTAAATCAAAAGAAATTAGAGAGCAGTATAAAGACCACATTGCCAGAATGTTCCAATTTATAGAGTATGATGAAGCTGCAGCTCGTAGCGCAGCTGAATTGGTTTTAAAATTAGAAACTCAACTTGCAGAACCTAGATTAGATAAAGTTGAAAGTAGAGACATCAGAAACTTTAACAATCCTCGTTCAGTTTCACAATTACAAGAAATAACGCCTGCAATAGACTGGAATAAGTTCATAGCTGATATGGGAGTTACACAACAAGTTGACACATTATTAGTAATGCAACCAAAGTATATGGCTGCACTGAACAACTTTTTAAAAACGACACCTATTGAAGATATAAAAACCTTAATGACTTGGAGTACCATTGATGGTGCAGCTGGTTTTTTAACTACAGAAATTGAAAAAGCCAATTGGGAATTTTATAGCAAAACCCTTAATGGTTCTAAACAAATGCGCCCAGCAGAAGAACGCGCTTTAGGTACTGTTGATGGCTCAGTTGGAGAAGCTATAGGAAAACTATATGTTGAAGCAAAATTCCCACCAGAAGCTAAAGAAAAAGCCGAAAAAATGATTGCCAACGTGATTAAAGCTTTTCAAAACAGAATCAAGGTTTTAGATTGGATGAGTGAAGACACTAAAGCTAAGGCTATTGAAAAATTAGACAAATTCACAGTTAAAATTGCTTATCCAGACGAGTGGGAAGATTACTCAAAAATGATGGTTGAAGAAGGCAATAGCTATGCAGAAAATATGCTAGCTGTTGGAAAATGGGCTTTGGATAAAAACATCTCTGAAATTGGACAACCTGTTGACAAGAAAGAATGGGGAATGTCACCACAAACTGTAAATGCATATTTTAATCCATTAAACAATGAAATTGTATTTCCTGCCGCTATTTTACAACCTCCATTTTACAACTATACTGCAGATGAAGCTGTGAATTATGGTGGTATTGGAGCCGTTATTGGTCATGAAATTTCACATGCTTTTGACGATTCTGGAGCACGTTTTGATGGTGATGGAAATGTAAACAACTGGTGGACTCCAGAAGATTTAGCCGAATTTGAAAAAAGAGGAAACGCCTTAGCAGAACAATACAGTGCCATTGAGGTAATGGACAGTGTTTATATAAATGGCAAATTCACTTTAGGTGAAAATATTGGTGACCTTGGTGGTGTACTTGGTGCTTATGATGGTTTGCAGTTATTCTTTGAAGAAAATGGACGCCCTGAAGACATTGACGGCTTTACAGCCGAGCAACGTTTCTTTATGTCTTGGGCAACAGTTTGGAGAACCCTAACCAGAGACGATGCTTTAAGAACTCAAGTTAAAACAGATCCACACTCTCCAGGAATATACAGAGCAACCCAACCTTTAAAAAATATTGATGCTTTTTACGAAGCGTTTGATATTAAAGAAGGCGATGCGATGTATTTAGCTCCTGAAAAACGTGTTAGAATTTGGTAATTACCTAATTCATTATAATAAAAAAGCAGCTCGTTGAGCTGCTTTTTTTATACTTTTAGTTTTCGAATAGATTTTTTTAGTAATTTAATTCTTCAATTTTTAGCAATGTCTTTTAAGCGAATAAACTTTATTAAGAAACTGTTCAATATTATTTCTATTGCAATACTTATTTTGAGTATTGTTGTCTCTATTCTATGGCTTTTTTATTCAGATATAAACTTTGAGCCAGCACTTGTACTACTAGGCCTAATGTATGCTGGAATACCAATGCTAGGTGGTTGGGTTATTAATAGATTGGATAAAAATTTAGAACAAGAACGCTTATCTTTACCTTATGCTTTGGCCTATGGTTATTTAACGAACTACTTAGCTCCTGTTGTAAGAGCCTTAAGAAAAGGGCAAAAAAATCCTGAAAACATAAAGTTTTTTGTCTATATCCCTAAAACGCTTGAAGAATTTTATGACAATAGGATTATAGAAATCATATCAGAAATAGAAAATAAAGATTATAAAGTAGAAAAATTAGAAATTGTTATTGATCCTGAAAAAAGAGCTAAAGACTATAGAACTGCAAAACGTTTAAACAGCAGTAGCCCTGAGCTTATTTATTTTGACTTCCCAACAACATTACTCACTCTAACACAAGCTATAGACTATAAAATTGAAACTCAGAAAAATAGATTTACAGACCAACAACGCATTGAATTATCAACTGAATATATTACTGAGTTTAAAACAAAATTACAAAATATGCTCAATGATGACTCTAAAGGCTACCAAGCTATTAGAAACAACATAGTCATAGATTTTGGAGATTTTGACTTTGTAGAAAAACTAAAATAATTAATCCTTCTTTGGCTCAGCTTTTCTAGCTGTTAAAGCGTTTTTGCTAATGACAGCCAAATTAAAGTTTGGTTCAATGGCTAAGGCTTCATCTAAGATAGCAATTGCTGGATCAATATTAGTTTCAATGTTCTCTTTAAACTTAGCCAGCGCTTTCAAATATAAAAAGGCAGCTTTCATTTTCACTTGGTAAGGCTGTTGCGCTTCGTAAAAAGTGCGCATGATATCTTCTTTTGAATTAGCAATACCATAAGTGATATTGAGGTTAGCTCCTGACAAGTCATCCAATTGTATCTTTAAATCAGCTAACTCATAGGCAATCATTGGGTTAGGACTGCGTCTAAATAACTCTTCATACTGCTCCAAAGCTCTTTTTGGCTGATTTAAAGCGTGTAATGAAACTGCCTTAACCTCAACGGCCATATCGCTATCACTTGCATTTTTCTCAATGCCAATAGTGTTTAACGCTTCAATGTGTCTGCCTTCATTCATGTAAAGGACTGCCAAAGTATCAAGCCTGCTTTGATTAGGAGCTAGAACGTTTAAATGTGTTAAAGCATCTATAACACCTTGAACATCTCCTTGTTTTTTCATTTGTTTGTAATAAGCTTCAAAATGCGATAACAATACATTATTGCTTTGTGCATTGGCTTGCATTGCAAAAACAATTACTAATAATCCAACTAACTTCTTCATTCCTAAAATATTATTTATTCGAGTGGCAAATCTAAAAAAATTAGACACTTTTCACCCTAATAAAAAGCTAATTTATTTTTTGAGCTCCAACCAAAAGTTTTAATTGTTAAATTTTTCATTAAGCAATACTAACAAAACGCTAAGTATTAGAATATTTTAGGTTTAAGATTTAAAATTAAGTATCTTGTAAATAACAACTAAAACAAAACATCATGGCAATTAAAAGCTTTCAAGGTCCAAGACGCGATCAACAAAACACTATTGATACAGATGAGATAAGCGTTAAAGATCACATGACCACAAACCTTATAACGTTTAAACCTACTCAATCTGTAGAAGAAGTTATTGATTCACTTATTAAAAACAAGATTTCTGGTGGCCCAGTTATTAATGAAGATAATGAACTCATTGGTATCATTTCTGAAGGAGACTGTATTAAGCAAATAAGTGAAAGCAGATATTACAACATGCCTTTAAGTGATAGTTCCGTTGAAAAGCACATGATAACGAATGTTGAAACAATAGATGGAAACATGAATATTTTTGATGCTGCCAATAAGTTTTTAGAATCTAAAAGGCGACGTTTCCCAATTGTGGAAAACGGAAAATTGATTGGCCAAATAAGCCAAAAGGATATTTTAAAAGCAGCACTTAAATTAAAAGGTCACGCTTGGAAATAATTTTATTTACATTGTATGCGTTGTGCCTGATTTAGTGCAGCTATAGCCTCCCTACATTGGGCTTTGGTCATTTCTCCAATGGCTTCAGATAATTCTTTTGAGCCAATCATGATACTTGAAAAAACAGGTAAGTTTGCACAGTTATTCCATTGCCTTAAGTATTCATTGGTAAAAACATCACGAAATAAATCTTCTCCACGTAATTGAGCAGCAATGGCTTGTTCTAACATTTCAAACATTTTACAAGCGCAATCAGGCATATCTTTAACTACTAAAATACCACCTATTAGCGTTCCTACTTTACCAGCTCCTGTGGCTTCATCTAAAAGACTTAATCCCATACCTTTTAATACATTTTTTAAAGCATCTGTTCCAGCATCGTCACTTTTTGCTTTTTTTATGAGATCTTCTACTTCTTTGTCTTTCTTTTTTTGCTTAGCTCGTTGTTTTTTGCGCTTGTCTGCTTCTGCTTTTGCCTTTGCAGCCTCTGCGGCTTCGGCCTGTGCTGCTTTTTGTTTGCGTTCTAAATCGTCTTGGTGCTTCTTGCGTGCTTTCTCTTCAAGGCTTGCAATTTCGTTTTCCAAATCGGCAATATCATCTTCAATCTTGTCCATATCATCCTGTGCCTCTTTGGCTTTTTTGCCCAAGTTGTCCTCAAGGCCTTTTTTCTTAGCCACCAAGGCATCGAACCGTTTCCAAAAATCTTCTAAACCTGAGGTGTTTTTTGGACAACTTTGCCAAAATGAAATTATATCGTCCATAAAATCACAATGATCCGGATTGTTTTTGCACCAAATCCAAAGTCTATCCAAAATACGGCGTATTTGTTTGCAAAACTCATAAGCCTCTAGCTCTATTGCCTTAACCAGATCTGCAGTATCTTTGGCTTGTTTGGCTTCCTCTAATGCATTGGCCAGATCATCGCAGTCTTTTTGGGCAGCCTCAATTTGGTCTGGAAGGTTCTTGCTCTTTTTTAGTGTGTTTCTATATGCCTTTAGTGCCTTGTAGTATTCTTGGCTCAGTTCACTTAATATATCTGAATCTTCATCAAATTTTTTCCGTTCATAATCAGTCATGTCATTGAGCTTTACATGATCCCAAAATTTGCCTTCATCATCAAAGTGCGAGCTTGTTTCCATTCCATGCTTTTCAAAAATATCTGCATAAGCTTTCCACGCCTTTAACAGGGTTTCTTTATCTTTTTTAAGCTGTTCTTCCAGTTCTCCTTTTTGCTTCTGAAGGGCTTCTAACCGTTTTTTACAGGCTTCTGCCCTGGCTTGGGCATCATCAACAGCTTTTTGCAAGGCTTTATTGTTTGTTGGATTTGGCAATTGCTTTTTTAGGTTTTCCAAAGAATCTATTGCTTTTTTGAATTTTTCTTTATAGGTTGTAGGCACCTTGTCCAAAACTTTGTCAATGGCAACTAGTTCGCCATTAAGGCCATCTAAAGAGTCTTTGATATGTTTGGCTCGGTCCCATTTGTCCCAATGTCCTGTTATATCATCTTCAATATCGTCTATATCGTCGGAATAGCTTAACAAATTCAATATTCTTGCCTGAAAATTGAAGACTGAAAAGTTATAATTGCCAACGGCATCTCCCAATTTTTCCCTGTGGTTCGTGCCAAAAGTTTCTGGTGCATCAGATTGGCATTGACCTCCTAGTTCGGTACAAGCGTTTGGATTTATTAAGTAACTATAACCATCAATAATACAATTACAAAGTGGCTCATCATTTTCCTCGCTGCTATTATCTTCTGAAGGTGGCTCAATGGTTACAGAAATAGAAAAACTTCCGCCTTGTGTTGCTCTTATAGTTTGATGAATTTGATAGGTATCACCATCTGGTTGAATACTAATTTCTTGATTATTGCCACCTTCTAAAGAAATGTTTGAAGGACTGTTATTAGTAATTGTTAGTGGTACTTCTTCCTCTAATCCTTTAAGCCCAGAGACTTCAATATTTAATTTTGTGGTTTCGCCTCTTGATAAATTTAGTTTTCCTGCTGAAAGATTGAGTTGCAACACATTCACTTGTTTATCTAAATTGATGCTCTCATTTTTATAGTTAAAAGGCACTTTCCCACTTTGGTATGAAGGTGTTTTGAAAAACACAGTGGTTTCTGATGCTGCTAATATTTTGGCTTCTTTGTTATTGACTGAAACATATTTATTTGTTAAGTCTCCATCATTACCAACAACAATTTTTGCAGATTCCCCTTCTATAATATATGAAGGCACAAAAAAATCTGAGTTTTTTTCTTTAATAGGAAACTGAATTTTTGAAGATGCGATTAGATTGTTTTTTTCATCAAACAATTTCAACTCCAAAGGAAACGGCTGAGATTTACTTAAACTATAATGTGAAGTTTGAAGTGTTGTAGATAATCCTCCAAAATCCACTTTATGGTTTTGTAGTTTAGATTTGTTTTTTGCTATGCTCTTTTCTGAATTCCCATTTGGTTCAATAATAATACCTCCCGAAATTTTTTCGTTAGCAACAAAATTTGGTGTGTAAACTGTGATTTTACCTTCAGGAATAGTGAAAACTGTTTTTGCTAATTCATTAACAACAAAAGTTTTTGCTTGTTGAGGAAAACAACAAGCGGTTGACAAAAAAAAGGTTATTAAAATAGCATGGAACTTTAAATACATAAAGCAAAGCTTTTTTATTAAACAATGCATTAAAGATAAGCAATTTTTTTATACATTATTGGGTTTGTATGGTTAGGATTCGCGTTTTACCAAGGCAAAGTAGTCGCCTTCTAAAGGTAGATAACCTTGATCGTAAACAAAGTAATAAATAGCTCCAGCTTTGGTGGTATAAATGCTTGTAAAATAATTAAAATCAAATCCTTTTTCAATCAATTTGGCTCTAGAAGTTTTTGTTTTCTGATCCGGATTCAGTTCTTCAAGGATCCTGTAATTTTTACGCAATCTGTTGTTTGTGTTACGTATTAAATTCTTGCTGTCTTTATTAACTTTGTTGTTGTAAGAATTTCGGCAAGCGTCGCTACAGAATTTCTTATCAATGCGACCTATTATTTTCTCGCCACATTCTGGGCATGATTTTTTCATGAGTTCTTATTTTTTTTGTATCGAGCTTTAGCTCTCTCAATTGTTTTTTTTCTGTACTCCTCATCTTCATGGTACCTTCTTTTTGCATTTTTTAGGGTTTTCTTTTTGTACTCATCATCTTCATTATACTTTTCTCTGTAATATTTTTTTACTTTTTTTCTATAATTCTCATCACTTTTGTACTTTTCTTTAAGTAATTTATTACGTCTTTCCTTGTTTTCCTGATAGTATTTTTTTCTATAATTTATTTTCAGCAATTCCCTATAGTTATTTATATTCAATTCATACCAAGATGCTATTGTCCCTTCACAGTCAAAATCTTCTATATATTGCAATCCTATTTTTTGAAGGACTTTCTTAGATGCAACATTATCAATAAGTGCAATTCCAACAATGGTTTTGTACTGTTTTACTTTAAAACCATAGTCTAATGCAGCTATAGCAGATTCGGTTGCATAGCCTTTTCCCCAATATCGAGGCATAAAACGGTAACCAATATCATAAAAATCTTGTTTTCCGTTTAAGGAATCCTTTTCACCAGTATTCAATTTTAATCCAGACCAACCTATAAAATCTCCAGATGATTTTTCAATGGCTGCCCAACGACCAATGCCTCTATCTTTGTATTGATCTATTATAGATTGAATAATTATCTCCGTTTCTTGTTTGGTTTTTACAGGCTTGTTTCCTAAGTATTTATGCACAATTGGATTGGAGTCCAATTCAAACATACCCTCAATATCTGTTGGTAATAATTCCCTTAAAATGAGTCGTTCGGTTTCTGCAAATATTTTCATTAGTCAATCATTTTTGATGCAAGTTCTTTAAAGAGTTTATAAGCTACCATGGCTGTCATATTATTCAGGTCACGTTTTGGATTCAGTTCTACAATATCTGCTCCTACAATTGACACATTAATTTGTTGAATAATATCAATCAACTGTCTTGTGCTCATTCCACCTGGCTCATGGTGTGAAATTCCTGGAGCAAAAGCAGGATCAAGAACATCAATATCCAATGAAATATAAAGTGGCGCTTCGAGTGAATTGATAAAATCTGTGTTAAAATCTTTCATTTCAATGACCTTAACTCCAAAACGCTGAGCTTGTTCTTTTTGGTGTGTGTTAAAAGTTCTAATTCCAACTTGAGTTAGTGAATTCAAAGCATTTCTTTCTAACAATCTTGCAAAAGGAGATGCATGAGAATACGGATTGTTTTCAAAATTATCATACAAATCTGCATGTGCATCAAGATGCAACACATTGAGTTTTGAATAGGTTTCAGAAAAGGCTTCAATAACAGGAAATGAGATTGAATGGTCGCCTCCAAAACTTATTAATTTGCTTCCATCTTCTAGTTCGCCTTTTATAGTTTTTTTAATCTTTTTGTAGGCAAACGCTGCATCAATTTTGGTGAATTCAATATCACCACATTCTTTGTAGTTTATTCCTTTAACAATTTCGTTGCCATGTTCGCAATACTTATTTGCTGAACCTTCTTCGTCCATCAACCTTATATATTTTGGCGCAAGTGCAGAACCTCTCAGATAAGAAGAATTGGCGTCATAAGGGATTCCTATAAGTTTAAGCATTTTGTTTTCTATAAATTATGTTATTTGGAAAACCTTCATCTATTCTATTTGGCTCTAAATAAAAACCAAACTTATTCAATAACGCTTTTGAAGGTTCATTATGTTTACTTGTAAAAGCTTCAATTATTTTTAACTGAAGATCTTCAAATCCAAAATTTAAAACCGTTACCATAGCTTCACTCATAAATCCTTTTCCATGACAGTTAGGATGTAATTCATAGCCAATTTCTGCAAAGGTTTTTGTGTCGTTAAAATTCCATAAACAAATAGTCCCAATTAGTTTCGTACTTCCCAATTCAGAAATTCCCCAATAACATGTTTTACCATTTTCAACATCTTTTATACGATCTAAAATAAATGATTTTAATTCAGTTTTATCATCAATGATTTCTCGTTTAATATGTTTTAAAACTTCCGGATGAAATCTAATTTCAAATAATTCTTTATAGTCATCTACTAAGATATTTCGCAATAAAAGGCGATTAGTTTTTAGTTCAGATTGCAATATTCCAATTTTTTTTTAAAATAAAATCTAATTTATAATATTCTTACGAGCTTAGCAAATATAAACCCTTATTCATTTACAAACGACTACAAACATTTACAAACGAATTTAAATGTGTAATAACCGACTAATATTTTGATGGTGTTACATCTTTGCATTGTCGAAA
>JAGQYS010000120.1:0-674 GCA_020435965.1 Flavobacteriaceae bacterium
AGCAGCATTGTTTGGGAAGGTTGCACCCCTGTGTTTGTAGATATCCATCCCGACTATTTAACCATAGACGAAACGAAGATTGAAGCTGCTATTACATCGAAAACAACAGGGATTTTAGCAA
Source organism: Flavobacteriaceae bacterium (assembly GCA_020435965.1). GTDB lineage: Bacteria > Bacteroidota > Bacteroidia > Flavobacteriales > Flavobacteriaceae > CAJQLB01. The sequence continues at coordinate 122 of JAGQYS010000120.1, forward strand.
CTCATGTCTTTGGTAACCCCTGCCATGTGGAGGCTATAGAAGCCATTGCAGAAAAACATGGTTTAAAAGTTATTTATGATGGGGCGCATGGGTTTGGCGTTACCTATAAAGGGCAATCCCTTTTTAATTATGGAGATGTGAGTACCTGTAGTTTTCATGCCACCAAACTATTTCACACCGGAGAAGGAGGTGCTTTGTTTTGTAAGCCAGCCTACTATGAAAAGATGTTTTACCATCATAATTTTGGGCATGACGGTCCAGAAGCCTTTCATGGCCTGGGCATCAATGCCAAGATGTCTGAGCCACAGGCAGCCATGGGCTTGGCCGTGTTGCCATATTTTGAAAGCATTTTAAAAGAAAGAAAGGCCATTGTGGACGCTTACAATTTAGCATTTCAAGACAGTGATTTGCAATTGTTGAAGATTCGTCCGGAAACGGAATGGAATTACAGTTACTTTCCTATGGTCTTTAAGGATGAAACACAATTGTTGCACCTACAAAAGGCTTTAAACAAAGAAAACATTTTCCCAAGACGCTATTTTTATCCCAGTTT
>JAGQYS010000120.1:777-4250 GCA_020435965.1 Flavobacteriaceae bacterium
CTTTGAATAAAATTATAAATATTGTAAAAATAAATCTATGTTAGTTCTAGGTGCCAAGGGTTTTGCCAAGGAGGTTTTGGAGATAATCTATCAACAGGAAATGGATGAAACCCATAACCTTGTGTTTTATGATGATATTACGGAAAATGGCCCCAAGATGTTATATGACACTTATCCCATATTAAAAACAAAAGAGGCCGCCCAAAAGTACTTAAGTACAGTTGATAACAGGTTTGTATTGGGAATAGGCAATCCGTTATTGCGATTTAAATTGAGTAACATATTTACAGCTTTGGGTGGGGAGTTAACTACAACCCTTAGTTTAAAAGCAGGCATTGGAAAACACCAAATAAGTATTGGTGCTGGTTGCAATATTTTTGAACAAACCATTATTTCTAATGATGTTAGTATAGGTAAAGGTGTCATTGTTTATTACAATTCCCTAATTACACATGATGTTACCGTAGGCGATTTTGTAGAATTGTCACCGGGATCTGTATTATTGGGGCGTTGCACTATAGGGGACTTTACGCATATAGGCAGTGGTGCCACTATTTTACAAGATATTAAAATTGGTAAAGGAGTGGTGGTGGCTGCTGGAGCTGTGGTAACCAAAGATGTACCGGATTATTGTATGGTGGCTGGGGTACCAGCAGTTATTAAAAAACAACTTAAGTCTTTTGATTTTTAATATGAAAAAAGAAATTCTGGTCACAGTTTGTATGATAACCTATGCTCATGAAGATTATATAGAACAAGCTATAAATAGTATTTTGGAACAAAAAACAAGTTTTGATTATGAATTATTAATAGCTAATGACTGTTCTCCAGACAAAACTGACATTATTGTAAATCATATTTTAAAAACGCATCCAGAAGCTTATAAAATAAGATATGTGAAGCATGATAAAAATATTGGAATGACTCCTAATTTTAAATATGTTTTGTCTCAATCTAAGGGTAAATATACAGCCATTTGTGAAGGGGATGATTATTGGACCGACCCTTTAAAACTTCAAAAGCAAGTTGATTATTTAGAGGCTCATCCTGAAGTGGTATTTTCTTTTACACGATTTAGGTCTTTAGGAGGCGGTGTTTTTTTTAAAGATTTAAATGAGCGTTTTTTTACATCTAAGGAAGATTTAATTTTCGACTTTAATATGTTTACCAAAGGCTGGTATGGAGGAACTTTAACATTGCTCTTTAGAACGGTTGCTTTGTCTATGGATAAGATAAAAGAATACAAGTATTTTAGGGATATTTATTTGTATACAGAACTTTTGAAAGTAGGAACAGGGAGATGTTTGAATTTTGACAGTGGAGTTTATAGGATTCATGAAACGGGAGTGCATTCTTCTGCGTCTAAATTAGAGCGAACCCTAACAGCTGTAAAATGTTATGATGAGCTTTATTCACAGAACAGTTCAATTCCAGCTTTAAAAACTAAGTATTATTATTATGTTAATCAATATATAAAGCAATTAGTTGCAACAAATCATATTTTAAGGGCAATATCCGAAACCTTAAAGTTTGCTTTTAAAATGAAAGACTTTGGTTTTTTAATTAAAATAACGAAACACATGATTAAATCGAACAGAGTAACAGCTTACTTTAAGACTGTTTTTAAGAAAACAAAACCTAAAAAAAGGTTTGAAAGTTCAGAAAAATATTGGGAAGACCGTTATGTAGCGAATAAAAATTCAGGTGCAGGAAGTTATGGGCGTTTAGCCGATTTTAAGGCAGACATATTAAACAATTTTGTAAAAGAAAATCAAATTTCAAGTATCATAGAATATGGTTGTGGAGATGGAAATCAACTAAGTTTAGCACAATACCCTAATTATATTGGTTTTGATGTTTCAGAAAAGGCTTTGAATATATGTAGGGAAAAATTTAAAAAAGATATTACAAAATCTTTCTTTAGTATTTTTGATGATACAAAAAAACATATAAAAGCTGAATTAACATTATCTTTGGATGTTATTTATCATTTGGTAGAAGAGGACGTATTTCACACTTATATGCAACGACTATTTAATGCTTCCACTCATTATGTAATTATTTACTCTAGTAATTATGATGCATTTTTAGCAAGTCATGTTCGTTGTAGGAAGTTTACAAATTGGATTGAACAATATGTTTCTAATGATTGGGAATTAATGGACTATATAAAAAATAAATTCCCATTTGATACTTCAAATCCAAATCACACATCAATGGCAGATTTTTACATTTATAAAAAGTTGGATTAAATAGTTATGTCCAAAAACACAATAGCATTTTTTGTAAATTATTTCCCAACCGTCTCGGAAACCTTTATCGTGAATCAAATCAATAGTTTGATGGATTCCGGATATGAGGTATCGCTCTATGCCTATCATCAGGTGAATGCTAAGGTGTTGCACACAAGTTTTAAAACTCACAACTTGTTGGATAGGGTACGTTATTTTGTTAAGCCTCCAAAATCTAAAGTCAAACGTTTCGTTGTGTTTCTTCAATGGACTTTCAAACATTTTAAACAAATAGATTGGAGCTTGTATTTTAAGACTTTAAATGTATTTGCTTATGGTAAGGATGCCTATACCTTAAAGTTGTTTTTTGAAGCCCAATGGTTTTTAGTGCCTTACCAAGCAGATGTGATCCATGCACATTTTGGAATGGTGGGCAACCGGTTGGCTTATTTAAAAGCCAAAGGCATCCTACCTAAAGCTTTACCACTACTCACGACTTTTCATGGCTACGATTTGGAGCCAAACCAACTGACAACTTATAAGGATCTTTATAAACACCTGTTTGCACAAGCTACTGCTTTTACTGTAAACACCTCTTATTTGGAAGGCCTGTTAAATCAAGTGAATTGTCAACAACTTCCTGTGCATATCTTACCTGTAGGCTTGGATACCGATTTTTTTAAAAGAACCAAGCAGAAAACAGACTTAAGCTATTTTGATTTGGTGTTCTGTGGCAAGTTAATTGCATTGAAAGGACCAGACATGGCTATAGACATTGCAAAAAAATTACATGAAAGAGGGTATGCACAAGTACGTTTAAATATAATAGGCAGTGGCGAGATGCAAGCCCAACTCGAGTTACAAACCCAGAGGGCTAAATTGCAGGAATCTGTTATTTTTTATAATAATCTTGCTCAAGAAGCAGTAAAATCCCGTTTTGAGCAAGCTGATGTTTTTATTTTGCCTGGGCGGAAGGATCCAGAAAATGGTCGCGCCGAAACCCAAGGTTTGGTGATACAGGAAGCCCAGGCGATGGAGTTGCCGGTTGTGGTTTCGGATGTTGGGGNNGCATGAAATATGGTTTGATTGATGGAAAAACTGGGTTTGTTGTAAATGAAGAGGATGTGGATGGGTTTGTAAACGTCATTGAATGCCTTATAAAACATCCAGAACTTAAAATGGCTATGGGATTGTCTGGACGACAATTTGTAATTCAAAATTATGATAATCACACTTTGTTGG
>JAGQYS010000121.1 GCA_020435965.1 Flavobacteriaceae bacterium
GCCTGTGGTACTGGTGGAATGCTATCTGTAGCCAAAGAACATCTTATTGATAAAGCCAAAACACCAAAAGGTATCGCCAACGTTGAAGATTTGGTTTTGTTAAATGGACAAGAATTACTTTCTCAAAACTACGCCTTATGTAAGGCAGATATGATGCTAAAAGGGGAAGTGAAAAGTAACATCACTCATGGAAATTCTTTGATTCCTGATATTGAAAGCGTGAATGACGATGGTGACCAACACGCCAACCAAAAGTTTGACTATATGATTTCAAACCCACCATTTGGAGTGGATTGGGGGGAATATAAAAACGATGTAGAAAAACTAGCCACCTCACGCTACCAATGGGGAACACCGCCTTCAAACGATGGATCGTTATTGTTTTTACAAACCATGATTGAAAAAATGAAGCCTGTAAAAGATGGTGGTTCTAAAATCGCTGTGCTTTTCAATGGTTCGCCATTAAGTAATGGAGATGCTACACAATCCGAAAGTGAGATACGTCGAAATATCCTTGAAAACGATTTGATTGATACTATTGTAATGGTTCCAGACCAGATGTTCTATAACACTGGTATTTATACCTACATTTGGTTGCTCAACAACAATAAACCTGCACACAAAAAAGACCAGGTGCTTATCATTAATGCACGAGACCAGTTTGAAAAAGAACCAAAATCTTTTGGTAATAAACGTAACCGCATTACGGATGACAATCGTAAATGGATAGACCAACAATACGAAGCTTGGGAAGAAAACGAGTACTGCAAAAAATTCCACACCAAGGACTTTGCTTTTCACAAGGTTAATGTGGTGTTTTGGCAAGAAGACGAAAACGGTAAACAATTATGGATTACCGAACCTTTTGATGTGCAGTTAAATAATGGCAATGCCAACAAAAAATTAGATTTGTATGGAGACATGACTTTTTATATTGCTATTGCTTCACCATATAAAGAAAATGAAACCATTGATATTGAAGTTAACTTCACTGGAGAAACTGCTTTTGAAACCTTGGTAGCTCAAACTTTAAAAGCAAAAGTACCTCAGCTAAAAGAGAGTCCTGCAAAGGATATAAAGGCTTGGTTTAAAAAACAAGACAAAGAAGTAATATATAACCACAGACACTATATTGTAGATAACGAATATATACCGTTTGATAGAACAGCAAACGATAAAGAAGCTTACATCAATAATTTTTTGGCTAAGGAAATTGATTACGAAATCATTAAATGGCAAGAGTATGACCAACTAGGTTACGAAATATTGCCAAACAAATATTTCTATATATACAAAGAGCCTACAGCTAGTGATACCCTTATTGAAGAATTTTGGAAATTAGAAGAAGAAGCTGAAACACTACTTAACCAAATAAGAAGTCTGTAATATGAAGTATAAAGAGACAGATATACAATGGTTAGGTAAAATACCCGAACACTGGGAAACTACGACAATTAAAAATCACTTTTATGTGATTCCAAGTAATGTAGATAAAAAAACGAAGGAAAATGAAATCCCAGTAGAACTATGTAATTATGTAGATGTTTACTACAATGACTTTATAGATCTTTCTGTTCCATTTATGGAAGCTACAGCTAATGAAAATGAAGTTGTAAAATTCCAATTAAAAGAAAAAGATGTTCTTATCACTAAAGATTCGGAAGACCCTTTGGATATTGGAGTTCCAGCATTAATAAATGAGGTAAAAGATAAATTACTTTGTGGCTATCACTTATCTATGCTTCGTCCAAAGTCCAATAAAATAACTGGCGATTATTTGTTTTGGTTGTTAAAGGATACTAGCATTGCTTCACAGTTATGGCGTGAAGCCACAGGGGTAACAAGGTGGGCTATTGCCTCTCGTCATGTAAAGAACTCAATAATTGCTTTACCGCCTAAAAAAGAACAAATAGCTGTCGCTAATTACCTAGAGAATGCATGTAACCGTATTGATGAAGTAATTAATTCAAAAGAAAGTCAGCTGTTAAAAATCGACTCTTATTATAAATCAAAACTTCATGAATTAATCACTAAAGGTTTAAATAAAAATGTTGATTTCATTGACAGTAAAATTGATTGGCAAGGAATTGTCCCTAAACATTGGAAGAGAGATAAGTTATTTAGGTTGGCAAATAAAATGGGAAGTGGTGGTACGCCAAAAAGTACTAATCAAGATTATTATAATGGTTCTATCCCTTGGATTCAAAGTGGCGATTTAAATGATGGTTTAATATCGAAAACAAAAAAAACAATAACCCAAAGAGGATTAAATGAGTCTTCAGCTAAAATTTTTAATTCTGGTACTGTCTTAATTGCAATGTATGGTGCAACAATTGGGAAGTTAGGAATTATGTCAACAGAAGCCGCCACTAACCAAGCATGTTGTGCAATTCAAATTGGAAGCAAAATGGATTCGCTATTCCTTTATTATTTGCTTTTCGATATGCGAGAATATCTCATTTCAAGAGGTTATGGAGGTGGACAAAGTAATATTAGTCAAGAAGTTCTAAAACAGCAATATTTGTATTACCCAGATATTGAAGAACAAAAACAAATTATTGATAAAATAAAATTTCTTGAAAAGAAAACTTCAGAAATAAAAAAGCAAGTAAAAAGCCAAATTAAAACGCTTAAGAACTATCGCAAAAGTCTTATACACGAGTGTGTAACAGGCAAAAAGCAGATAGTTAAAGCTATGGAAACCGTAAAAAACTAAAATTAAATGAACCTAGGAAAACCTGTATTAGAAGAATTATTAAACAAACAAATACGTTTTAAAATTCCTGTATTTCAAAGACATTATGTTTGGAATGAGCAAGACCAATGGATGCCTTTATGGAATGACTTTCTCAATAAATTTAGTGAACGTTTAACCAATAAAAAAATACATCCTCATTATACAGGTTCTATAGTGTTATTTCAGGAAAATACAACTACTAGTACTTTATCAACCTACAATGTAATTGATGGACAACAACGTTTAACTACATTTCAATTATTTATCACGGCATTCAGGGAAGTTTGCAGAAAACATTTAGGAGATGAAAGCTTAATAAAAGAATTAGACAAGTTCCTGTTTAATGAAAAATCTTTTGGAGATAAAGATTATGAGAACCAAAAATTCAAGCTTGAACCAACTAAATTCAACAAAGAGATTTTTAAAACCATCCTCAATAACACCTATGAAAAAGTAGATGAATTATTGATTCTTCCAGTACTTGAAGAACATGGTATCGGTCACAAAACCTACAGAAGAATTGCAATAAGCAGAAGTAATATTTTAGGTGCTTATATTTTCTTTTATGACCAATTAAACGAATTTATTGAAAGCTCTGAATTAGATATGACAGAGCTTATTACCAATTTACTATTGGTTTTGAAAAGAGATTTCCAGTTTGTTGAAATTGGTTTAACACCCAATGACGACCCACAAATGATTTTTGAAACTATGAATGGACGTGGTGCATCATTAAGCGAAACAGACCTTATAAGAAACTACATTTTTATGAGGGCTAATAGCAACGAAGAAGATTTAGATGATATCTATGAGACCTATTGGGATGAGTTTGACGACCCTTACACTAAATATAAGTGGCACGAAAAAACTAGTCGTGGACGTTATTCTCAAAGTAGATTACAGTTTTATATAATTGATTATTTAACGCTAAAGCTTCAATCAGAAATTAGAAATGATCAAGTATTTTACCACTACAAACTTTTTGTTTTAAATGGTTCTTCTTTTGATACAATTGAGGAAGAATTAAAAGAGTTAAACAGGTATAGTAAAATTTTTAAAAAGTTAACCAATCCTACTAATGATACTGCTCTTGAAAAACTAGCGATACGACTTAAGGATATGGAAATCTCAACCATTTATCCATTACTGCTGTCAGTAGAAGGCGATGATGATATTTCTAAAAATGATAAAGAAAGAATTTATGAAATTCTAGACTCATACGTTACAAGAAGATTTATATGTGGTTTAACCACTAAAAACTACAACAATGTTTTTCTAGATTATTTAAAGTTTTTAAATAAAAATAAAGATGCTTCAGCTTTTGAAAGCTATTTAAAATCTAAAACAGCAGATACAAATTTATGGCCTACTGATGTTATGCTATCTGAAAAAATTATTGATAGACCTATTTACAGGGAAGAGCGAAATAGAACTCGTAGTATTTCAAATATCTTACTTGAAGTAGAAAAACACCAACGTGGTCGAAAACAAGAGAAAA
>JAGQYS010000122.1 GCA_020435965.1 Flavobacteriaceae bacterium
GTTACTGACGCTTACACAAAACCGTAGTGCTTTATTTTGACCAACCACTAACAAATGATAGAATTCTTTAGAAAAATTAGACAAAACTTACTCTCTGAAGGTAAAACTGGAAAGTATTTAAAGTATGCGATTGGAGAAATTGTACTTGTGGTTATTGGAATTTTAATTGCACTTCAAATCAATAATTGGAATAACAACAGAATAGAACACAAAATTGAAACGAATATTTTAAGTGAAATTCTAGTAAACCTTGAAAAGGATATTATTAACCTTAACTCAAAGATTACGTATAATAATAATAAAACCAAACTCAACAGAGACGTGTTGGAGCATTTAGAACAGAGAACACCCTTAACTGATTCATTAAAATGGTCTTATGCTAGAATAATTGGAAGAGGTAACTTTGAACCAATAACTGTCGCTTATGAAAATCTAAAATCTAAAGGAATAGACATCATTCATAATGATTCGCTCAGAATTGCTATTTCTGAATTGTATGATTTCAAATATTTCTACTTAACTGAAGATTTAAGGTATGATTATGAGCATGTGAAATCATTGCATGAGACTGAAGCATATAAGAATATCAAGACAATATTTAGAGGTGATTTAGACCAACGATGGGCAGAACCCGTAAACCTTGCAGAAATACAAAATAACATCTATTTTCAAGAAGTATTAAAACAAGCTATTGGTTTTTATTCTTATATGAATAGTACTTATAAAAGAGGAATAAAAGAGAATATGGCAGTACAGGAGCAGATTAAAAATGAATTAAAACAAAGAGAAAAATAACGAAAGCACAACACCGGCTATAGTTCATTGCGGCTGTTTTGTGCTTTTCAACAACTTTTAATCTTGTTAACAACCTTTCAAATGTTTGTTTTCTCATTCAATCATATAGCACTTTCAGTAAAAGAGGTCAATCAATCTGTTGATTTTTATCAAAAAGTACTTCAGCTAAAAGAAATTAAAAACACCGCCTCAAACTCTAAAACCAGATGGCTTCAGCTAACAGAGAACACACAATTGCACTTAATTCCAAGGCCTAATGCAGAGATAAAGGTTAATAAAGCAGTACATTTTGCTTTAGCAACAACGCATTTTGATGAATTTATAAATCGCTTAGAAACCTTAAACATTCACTATTCCGATTGGAAAGACACACCAAACAAAGACTATATAAGAGACGATGGGATAAAACAAATTTACTTTCAAGACCCAAATGGTTATTGGATAGAAATTAATAATGATGCTTAAAGAAAATTTGGTACATTTTATTAAATTATGAGTGTGATTTAAATAGATGCTTACAAAATAATCATTAACAGATGAGACAAGCTTTTTTTACTTTAATAGGATTCATTTTTTACACGTTTTTAGCTCATGGCCAAGAAGCCAAAATAAAGTCTCTTGTATACCCACAACTCAAAACTGTTGATGTTACTTCTATAGATTATACTGTGCTTTTAGGTGAAAAAAATGTACCCAAAGGCTTTGACTTGGATTATCCAAAGCGTGAAGGAAAAGATATTTTGGTCATGAACGACTGCGTTGAAGGGAACTGCACTAATGGAGAAGGTGTATTGCTTTACATTGAAAAAGTTGAGCCCATTAACCCAAATGCTAAAAACACCAAAGAGCTTAAAGAAAATGTAGACCGCTTTTATGATGAGTATTGGAAGGCAAGAGACAAACGAAAAAAATTCAACACACAAAAGTATTACATTCCTTATCAAGATAAACTAATGGCTAATGATGGTTATGCCATTACTTATGTGGTATTAAAAGGTAGCTTTAGTGACCAAGGACAAAAGTTTAATGGAGAAAAATATGCTTACGAGGTAAATTATAACAGAAATGGTAAAGAATTCACTCCCGAAGTAAACCTAAATTTCAGTGAATTAAACAAATCAAATTTAACTTATGGTGGAGAAATGAAGAGAGAGTACAATAAAACCTATAAGTATCATGGTTTAGGTAGAAATTATTTGTTAGAAGCAGATCCTACTATCGATAAAATTGTTGGTCTGTTTGGAGCTGGTCTTCCTAAAATGATTTCAATCACCTATGCTCCAGATCAAGAGCTAAAATCGTTTTTAGGGATTCCATCAGAACGTTTTTATAAAGAAGAGAAAGACGTTTATACCGATCTGAAAGGAAATTATATTTTTGGAAGAATAAGTTTTAGCAATGGCTTAGAATACATTGGAGGCATGCTAGACGATGCTTATAATGGCATAGGAAAACTTACAAATCCTGATGGCTCAATTGAGCAAGGACTTTGGGTAAAAGGAAAACTTCACATGGAAAAAGAAGTTACTTTCCCAGAAGTATTGCTAACCGAAGATTTTACCAAATTACCCTACAAAACCGTTAAATTAAAAGATGAAGTGTACGACTCATATGACGATTACTTTTATTTCGGCAATCTATTACAAAACAAACCATCAGGACTTGGTATGTATATGAACACAACTGATGATCTTCTTTGTTTTGTTGGAGAAATTTTTAATCAAATCCCTGGTTCCAACTATTTCTATTTTAATGATTTTCAAGATAAGTTCAAGTCTGGGATTCAAATAGATAAAAACCGTTGGCTTGGCATTGTATATTCAGCTGGGTTTAATAAAGATGTTGCATCAGGCTATTTCAAGGTAGGTGAAATGGCTGCTTTAAATAACTTTGAGGATGTTAATACTGCACTACCAAATGTTACATATAGTAATTCTTGTATAAAAATACTTCCGAACAACGACAATGAGAAAATTGGGTATTTTCAGTTTCCTGAGGGTTGGTATTATTCAGTAACAGGTAAAAAGTATTTTGCAAAACTATTTCGAATGAGATGGGGATTTTATGATGATACTGATGAAACTAGATTTTCGGCTGAAAAGGAAGTCCGAGATGCTATGGTTACTAACAATAATTTTTGCTCAACAGATTTTAGTAATGAGGACAAACAAAAGATAATCCAACACCAAATAGACTTGTTAAAAGCTGAAAAGGAGCGAAAAGAATACTATGCGGATTTGGCAGCTAAAACAGAAGCTGCTGAAAAGGCTTTTAACGATTGTTGGAAACCGCAAATTGTAATGAGCAGCAATCCAGCGCAGACTTATACTTTTTGTAATGGACACAAAACTTTTGGTGAGCGTAGACCATACGCTCAAATTCGTTATGGAGATGTGGTTCAACATAGTGGAGCCATGTACGAAGTAATTAGTGTTGCCTATGGTCGTGTAGTTCTGTCTTGCGGTTTTGAGGTAACAGATAGCCATTATTATGTTTTTGACAAGTTAAAAAAAGCCAAAGACGAATTACGAGAGTATTGTGATTGCTCAGGGTATGATTATGTTACTCGCTCATATCAAGTGCCTAACGGAAGGCAATCTGTGGTTTACCAAAGTTCTACAGTAACCTTTGTAAAAAATCATACAGATACCAAAAGCATGACCTATCGTGTAAAAAAGGATTGCAGTAAAGCATGTGGAGGCGTGCGTTGTTGGCCTAGTAGTTATGCAAAAGGGAATTGATTAAAGATCGTTGTTCAAATTCAATCTACTTCTCAGAATTATACTTAGTAAAGAAAAGTTCTTGTTTCTTTACTTTCAATACAATTTCAGACAACGTAGCGTCTTGAAATTTTTTGATGTCACTTTCTTCAATCTGAAAATCAATGTTAGTCACATAGCGTCCTTTTACTTCAGTATGATGCGATTCAAACTCAAGCGAATCTGAATTTAAGGTCAGTTTGAAGTCTTCACCTTTAAAAATTAATTGGGCGCCATTTTTACATT
>JAGQYS010000123.1 GCA_020435965.1 Flavobacteriaceae bacterium
TCTTCCAGTTGATTAAATCTACTTTCATTTTTAAAGTATTTTATGTAAATATATTAAATATTAAATCAAATATTGATATTTGATTTATATATTAAATATAATCTTAATGGTTATGAGTTAATTTTGTGTAATTGCTATTAGAAAATGATGTACACAATCCCATCACATTTACCTGATATGCCTATCTATAAAAAGGCATTGGAGATATTTTCGTTGTCGCGAAAAATATCCACCTATTTAAATTACGATTTGAGTCACTTACTCATTGACGGAAAAGAAGATCAGAACATTTACTTTTCTGGAGACATTGTACAACAATCTGAATCCTTAGTTCCAGAAATAATTAAGGCTGAGGCAGAAATTTATTCTGAAAACAGACATAAACATGCTGCTTCTGTTAGACGTTTGACCAATTTATTATATAAAAATTGTGCTCGTTTAGAACAGAGTAATAGCAACGGTAAAGATTTTATTCCTATTCTAAAAAAAGAACTAAAAATTTTCAGAAAACTACAGCGTAATTGGATGTTAACACTTTAAAAATAAACCTCCTATTTATATTTCTTACCATGTTTAAGCACGATATCTACATCTTGAAGTAAACTAATATGCCTTAATACATCGCCTTTAACCGCAATGATATCTGCATATTTACCTTCAGTTACAGTGCCGACCTCATCGGCAACACCCATCCATAATGATGGCCAATATGTAGCTGCTCTGATAGCATACATAGGATCAATACCAAATTCATTTACCCAAACATCCAATTCGTTCCAAGTAGATTGACTGTGAAACTTCATAGGGATACCACTATCTGTTCCAATCATAAGTACAACACCAGCGTCCATAAGTTGTTTGATTTTAGTTTCAAGCGTAGGTTTTCTTACAGGTGTTAATTGAAAATAAGGCAAACGATCTTTATGTTTAAAGCTGTTTTTAATATCTGCCACAATGGTGTCATTCAATCCTCTATGCCAAGAATCGCTATCTAAATGTTCGCCATTATCTCTTACATATTCATAATTATATAAACCTTCAACGGTTGGACACCAAAACAGTGGCCCTAAATTCATTTGTGCAGTACGTTCCTTTATGGCTTCCATAACATCATCTGGATATCGAGGTGCAGATGACAGACCTGTATGTTCAATACAATCTGCTCCAGATTCCAATGCATTTTTTATTTCTTGAGGTCTGTGACCATGTGCTACAACTTTTAAATTGTATTTATGTGCAGTATCAACAACAGCTTGAAGTTCCTCTTTTGTCATTTGGTCTTGGTCAATGAGTTTTATGCAATCAACTCCAGCATCAGCCAAGGTTTTTATTTTCTTTTGTGCATCTACAACTCCATTAATTCCCCAACGAAAAGCTTCAGTTCCTGGATAGGGTTTCTTTTGAATAAAAGGTCCCGAAACATAAAGCGTAGCTCCAGGAATTTCTCCATTATTGATTCTATCTCTTACAGCAATACTTTCTTTTAGTGGCCCTCCTAAATCTCTAGCACTTGTAACTCCTGCCATTAACAATTGTTCGGCTGAAGCTGGCATAATCACATCTTCCAATAATGGTGGGTAGGTTTTATCCCAATAGTCATAATCTGCATGACCATTAAGCATCGTATGTACATGCATGTCCCAAAGTCCAGGCAATACTGTCATACCTTCTGTGGAAATGATTTCAGCATTTTTTGGTACCATTAAGGTTTCTGTGGTACCTACTGCTTTAATTTTTTCGCCCTCAATAATAATGACGCTGTTTTTGATTGGTGTAGAGCCATAGCCATCAATTAAAGTACCTCCTACCAAGGCTTTAACATTGTTTTGCTGAGCAAAAGATGAAGCGCAAATTAGCAATGCAAGATAAAAATGTTTCATTTTGAATAATAGAATGGTTAGTATATCAATAAAGATATACTAATTGCTTTTAAAAGAAAAATACTGAATATTTTTTTAGTACACTAAGATTTTAATGACATACCTTGCAGTCGGCTTTGTCTTGAATTTCGCCAATAAGGTGGCCTTCGTCATTCATCACAAAACCACAACAATCCATAAACCCTTGAGCTATTTGCTTTCTGGCACGTTGTATTTGCGATTTAACAGTTGGTAAAGGCAAGTGTAGTTGTTCTGCGACTTCTTGTTGCTTTAGCCCTTTAATGTCTGATAAAAACAAAGGATCTCTATATTTTTTAGGAAGGTTTTTTATGATGCCACGCAAACAATCGTGTTCTGAGTGATCTTGATTTCTCTCATCAGAAATTAAATCTTCATCGTTAATATCGTAAGTAAAATCATGATGTCTAAAATAATCTGTGACTGTATATCTCGCAATACTAAACAACCAAGGTTTTAGCTTAGTATCATCTTTCAATTGATGCAGTTTTGTATGTACTTTTATAAAAGTTTCCTGTAACAAATCGTCAGTAACCACAGCATCTTTTACCTTACTTAAAATAAAGTGCTTAATATCATTTGAGTATGTACTCCAAATATCCTGTGTTTGCATATTCATAGAAAAACAACGCTAATCTTAGTTTAAAGTTACTAAAATAAGCGTTGTAATTAATGTGTTTTAAATATAACTTAACAGTTACAGTTATTGCATGTACAGTTATCGCAAGTACAATTTGAGCAATCTCCAGTCTTGCAGCCATCACAGTTACAAGTACAATTATTTTTATGTTTCATGATGTTTGTTTTTAATGTTCGTAAAGTAGACGTAAAATGGTTGAAAAAGATGCAATAAATTTTAAAATTAATATAAAATGTAGGCTGTTTATCGGTAAAAATTCCTTTAAACTCCTTTTTATCAAAGATTTAAGTAATATAAAGAAATATCGAAACATACTAAAAAGACATGTTTATATTAAATAAAAAAAGATGTTAAAAAAATCCATTTTAATCGAAAAAAAGACCAAACTAACCTGTAAGGATTTACAATTAAAAATTAAGTCTGAAACACGCGAAGCCAGTATCCCAATTGAAGATATTGGTTTCTTGGTCATTGACAATCTTGAAGTATATATTAGCATTACTGCTTTAAATTTATTGGTAGACAATAATACTGCTGTTATTATCTGTAACCCTTCTCACCTACCAAATGGTATGTTTTTAAATTTAAACAGCCACCACATACAACAGGAAATATTTAAAAATCAACTGGCTGCAAGTCAGCCTTTAAAAAAACAGTTATGGCAGCAAACCATTATTGAAAAAATAAAAAACCAAGGTTTGCTCTTAAAAACAATTACCAAAACCAAAAACAATTTTGAGTTTTTGGCAAGCAAAGTGTTGAGCGGTGACACTTCAAACATGGAAGCTGTTGCAGCCAATTTTTATTGGAAAGCGTTTTTTGAACACGATTTTAAACGTGAGCGTTTTGGCGATTATCCCAATAACTTTCTTAACTATGGCTACGCTATTTTAAGGGCTGCCACAGCAAGAGCTTTGTCGGCAAGTGGTTTGTTAAATACCCTTGGCATTCACCATAAAAGCAAATACAATGCCTTTGCTTTGGCAGATGATATTATGGAACCTTTTAGACCCATTGTGGACGAAGCGGTTTATACCATCATGCAGCATTACGACGAGCAAGAGCTCAATACCGAAATAAAATCGGTGTTATTGCAAATGCTCACCAGAACGGTTTATTTTAAAAACGAAAAAAGCCCATTGATGGTCGCTCTGCAAAAAACGGCCAGTTCACTACAACAATGCTATAGTGGCAAACGAAAAAAAATTAAATATCCAAAACTATGGAATTAAACGGTTACCGAATTATGTGGTTATTTGTATTTTTTGATTTACCGACAGACACAGCCAAAGACCGAAAAAATGCGGCTGGCTTTAGAAAAAACCTATTAAAAGATGGTTTTGCAATGATGCAATATTCTGTATATATGCGCCACTGTGCAAGTAGCGAAAGTGCCGATGTACACGAAAAACGCATAAAACGTTTATTGCCACCTCTAGGCAAAGTAAGTGTACTTAGAATAACAGACAAACAGTTTGGCAACATCATGAATTTTTGGGGACGAGCCGAAGTACCCAAAGAGCCCATGCCAACACAGTTGGAACTGTTTTAAAACAAAAAATGCCTCAATCTTGCCTTATCACTGCAAAAAAGAAGCATTTTTTTAAACGATATTTACCTTTAAATTATTGACTATTAGAAGGTAACAAGCCAACTAATATCGTG
>JAGQYS010000124.1:0-1419 GCA_020435965.1 Flavobacteriaceae bacterium
GCTATTGATTTGTTTTTTCTCCTCCAGATATATCGTTAGACGGTTCTCATATAAAACATGCTTTATAGGCTTCTTATCGAATCCAACAATATCAAAATACTCTAATATTCCTTCTGGTAATATTAAACTTAACAAGGATAACTCAGTGTCTTTATTCATCAATGTGATTTAAAGCACAAAGAAAATTATTTTTCTCTTTAGACCCAACTTTTGAGAATGATCCGTGATGCTCCTTCATAACTATGTGCAACAAGCCCAATATTTAAGCAGTTATTGTGAACTTCATTATTCATTTTTTTAAGAATTTCCTTGTTGGGTAGCATTTAATTTCACCATTAATCTCCAAATACAAATACTCGCCATTTAGAGATAGCGTTGGTGTTAATTCCCAAACATTTGGCTTATTTATAGATTTAATTTCTGAAGGTGTAGACCATTCCCCATTCGTATTATAGCTAATAAATAAGTCTATTTCATTGGTTTTGCTTATATACCTGTTAAAAATGATAAAACGCTCTTCAGGGTCAACTACTAAATCATTTTCACTGTGAACCGAGTTTAATTCTTCAATTAACATTGGTTTCTGCCATTGCCCATTAATTAAATCCGAGACATAAATATCCATATTACCTTTCCCCCCTGGTCGATCAGAATTAAAATATATACGATTGTCGATTGTAAATGAAGGATATGAATCATTGAAGTCACTATTTATTGTTTCTACATAATTAGGAGTCTGAATACTTCCGTTTTCAATAGTTGATATCCAAATATTTGTTTTTCCATTTTCAACTTTTGATGTAGCATTTGGACGCGTACTATTAAATGCTAAATATTTCCCATCTGGACTAATTACAGGGTGATAATCAGTGTATTCTGAACTTAAAATGTCAAGTTTTGATTCAGAATGGCTTCCGTTTTCATTGAAAGATAATTTAAAAATGCTATACTGATTTTTATTTAGTTTATCTAATTCTCCTGTAGGCTTTGATATAACTATTATGTCTGTATCTGGTAAGAATGTAATACCGTTACCGACTTTAAATTCAAAACCACATTGAGTTTTCGACCAATTATTATTATTAAAATTATCCAATAATTTAGAAACCGAAATAATATACAAATCTACATTGTTGCAATTATTAATATTATTTTTTGGTCTATTACTAGCAAAATATAAAATATCATCATGAATTTTTGGGGTAAGATCACTACCTATGGAGTTTATTTTTTCATCAAAATGAAATGGCTCTTGCCATTCTCCATTAAATTTGTGGCTTATATATAAATCTCCTGCAGGTGAAAGATTGTTAGCTTTTCCAGAATTTTCAAAAATTAGAAACATACCATCAGGAGAAATACAACTACCCCATTCACCAAATTTAGAATTAACTTTACTACCTAAATTTTGTGGTTTTT
>JAGQYS010000124.1:1553-8119 GCA_020435965.1 Flavobacteriaceae bacterium
TCTTTTAAAAACGTTGGCTCCCCTTCTTTTCCATTAACAAGATCCACATACCAAATATTGCTTCCAACCGGTTGTTTTCCATTAACAGATCTTCTAGAGGTGAAAAAAAGCCTTTTACCGTCAGGGGTAACAAATGGAGAGCTGTCTGAATCATGAGTCGAGAAACTTGCTTTCATAGGTTGAGACCAAACGCCATTAGATTTCACACTTTTATAAATAGCTTTAGGTTTTGACACATAAAATGAATCTGTTTTCACAAAGTAGATTGTATTCTTGTCAGGAGTAATAGTAAGACTATATTCCACTTTGTCAGATAACAACTGTTCTAAAAAAGACTGTGGCTGTTGTGGATAAGCATTAAAATATAAAATTGTAAAAAGTAGGGTATAGCTTTTAAATTTCATGCGTTCTATATGTTTAGTTTCGTTTTTTATAATTTACTCTCAATTTGAATTTAGAAATATTTGTTGCAGTTTTTCTGATAATTTCTCTTCTCTTGCATTTACATCAATCGCAATTATTTCACCTTTTTGGTCAATTAAAATTGGCTTGGGAATTGCTATTAATTGAAAGTCTTTGGCTAATTGGCTTTTTAAACCATTTTCTAATTAAGTGTTATATGTCCATGGAAATGGATTTTTGGACAGGTAATTGTTCAATTTATTTTTTATCTGAATCAATAGAAACACTTACCACTTCTAAACCTTTATTTTTGTATTTTGAATACAGTGCTTTAATGTTTGGAAGTTCATTTATACAGGGTTTACACCATATTGCCTAAAAGTCTATTAATGTGACTTTCCCCTTCACATTTTCATTGGAAATTATTGAACCATCATTTAAACTAATAAGTTCAAATTTTGGGACTTGCATACCTTCTCTAATAGCATACCACGAGTCGTCTGCTTTAAAAATTTTATCGTTGAATTTGGGGTTTACTTCAATTTTAGAATATTCAGAAACAACTCTATATTGCGCTGCAGGGATATAATAATCTTCTTTGTGAGCAAAAAGATACCCATCTACCCATTTATAATCTGAAAATGTTGTGGTTGCTGTCCCATATTGAATTGGTGCAATTTTAGCTTCTAATAAGAATGAATCTTTATCAAAAACATATTTTTCTTGATTCTCAACATCTTGCAACATTAACATTTATTTACTGTTCCAAATCGTATCTTGAAGTATTAAGTTGTCTGCTTTTTGTAATAACCCAACTATAGGATTTACCTGCAATACCTCTCTATCTAACTTCATAAACCCTATTGGCATTCCTTTTTCAAATCTGACCATATTTGAACTTTTGCTATTGATTAAAGTAATCTCAACCAGTGAATCTTTTCTATAGTTTTGAGTAAGCTGCTCATTAGGGAAATGTGTACGCTTTATTTTATTTTCTTCACCAACAAGATTACCTCCAATGAACTTTGAGAATTTGAAAGTGCTTGATTTAGTCTTAATCTTTTCCCAATTGTCATTTTTTGCTGTTGTCTTTAGACCTTTATTCAATAAAGCCTCTGGAGAATCTATTTTTTGTTCACAAGAAAAGAACAATAAGGTTAACAATATGATTTGATATCTAAACAGAAAATTCATAAGCTTTAATTAAGTAATCCTTAACGAGATTAGTAAAGTCTTCTTGTGATTCTATGCGTATTCTATGCGATACCATACTGTTGAAACTTCCTGATGGCTCTAATGGAATCTCCATACCTTTAGGGAAATTAAGTCCTATATCTAACCTTGTTTTTGTTGAAGGTTGAATAATTGCAAATTGCTTATTGGCTCTTATGCTTACGTACGCTTTTTTTGGTGCAAACTCAATACTATCTAACTGTTGTAAAAACTTGGCTACTTCAAGATAAATGCCAAATAATTTTTCTTTTCCTTTATACTGAAGCTCAATAAGATTTTCTTCGGTATTGATTTTTGCTTCTTCCTTACTTTTATGGGCAAGTAGATTTGCAAAACCATGCGAAAGGTTATATTTAGCTTTTATAAAGCTAATTATCTTGTTATGTTTCTCTAATTTTTGAGACTTCACATCATCAATAATAACCTTTGGCTTTAAACCTGTTTTCTCTTCAATACTTTGAAGCATTTTATATTGTCTTTCTTCTATTACCGACATGACTTTTATTTATTAGAAATTTGCCATAGAATGTTAATGATTTTCCACTTACCATTAATTTTTCCAAGATGCATATAGTCCACCCAACCTTCAGCAATTAGTTTAACACTTGCAGTTTTGTCCATCATATCTAAAATGATGATTTCCTTTTTTGAATCTTTGTTGTATTTACCCTTTGCATTAAACACTTTCCCCAAGTTGTTCATTTCTTCGAAGCTCATTCCTTTTAAAAACTCTGAACCATCTGCAAACTCTTGTATGGTTCTTTTGGCCAACAATGGATGGATGCTTTCCTGTCCTTTTTCTGGTTGGGTCAAATAGAAGCTTTCAATATATTTTCTTACCGTTTCTTTGACTTGTAATGAGTCCTTTTGTGTTTGTGCTATAACGAACTGACTTAACAGAATTAATGTTGTTACTAAAGTTTTTCTCATGCCTAACTTTTTTTTGCTTTTATTTTTACTCGTGTTTGCATAGTTCCATCATCTAATTTGAAATCCCATTTCCAGTCGAAACTAGTTTTGGTGATGTTATAGAATTTGATTTCCCACTTTTTGGTATCGTCATGTAAAATAATTTCTTGTTGCTCATTCATGTAAGACGTCCAAATTCCTTGAATGCTTTTATTTCCAGATTCTAACCAAACCGTATTCCACTTTTTGGATTCAGGATTATATATCCTAATATTAGAACCAAAGTAATCCTCATTGTCTTTTTCTTTTGGTTTTCCCAACCGTTCCCAGAAATCTTGAACAGCATAGCCACCCATCACAAATTTGAACTCCCAAGTAGCTTTATCTTCAATCCAATTACCTTCTCTTGTAAGATTAGAAACCTCAACATTCCATTTACCAACGAATTGCCCATATTGCATGGTCTCTTTTGGGGCATTTGGGTTTAGTTTTCCGTAGTCACTCGTTGTTTTTACATTATTGTCAAGCGTAAATAAACCTTTTTCAGTAACCCACTTTTTTAGAGTATAGGAATTGATTGCGTTTTTTATAGTTGGGTCATTTTCAATCCATTCTTTTGCTTGGGCTTCATCAGAAGCATTTAAAAAGAATAAGCCACCACCAGTAGGGTAAGGGCCAGCCATAACCAAATTACCATTTTTCGCTAAACTTTTAATGTAAGCCATATGCTCTTGCTGAATCTTACCTCTCTTTGCATTATCAACATTGTTTTCGAGAGGTGAAAATTCAGCAATGATATATTGCTTGATTGTTTTATCATAGTCCATCTCTTGGGAAAAGGAATAGTTAAAAAAAGCCAAAAGAAGCAAGCAAAAACTTAAATTCAATTTCTTTACTTCCATACACCTAGAATTACGCCCATAATAACAAAAGACACCACTAAATAACCTGCATTTATTAAGAACAGCTTCATACTTCTTCTTTCAAAAAGATAGATTATACCAAGACTCATTGCCACCCAACCTAAACCTGCTAAAACACCACCTATCAATCCCCAAGTCCAAGATTCGTACCCACTAACAAAGCCAGCCAAATTGAAAGCCATAATCAATGCCAAAAGAAAAGCTCCACCAAAGATTAGTTTCATATTCCCTGTTTCTAAAAATGATTCGTCTTTTTCCAGTTCTTTTAACCATTGCTTCCCGAACAATTTGGGCGAATACCAAAATCCACCTATAAGAAACATAGATAACGCTGCTACTATTACAGCAATAAAATTAATCTGTACATTTTCCATATTATATTGATTAGTGTTAGTCTATTCTTTGATATTTCACAGTATAATCAGTACTGATGCCTTTATCTGTTAAAGTGAAAGTACAAGGTGCCTCATCATATGAATCATTCTCATAAAACCTCCTATAATTGCCGATATACTTACTCCCATCATATTTAACATTAAATAACACCGTACCATTCTTAAGTATATGCACTTTACCTGGATCTATCACTTCTCCTATATACTCTCCATTTTGTTTAATTATCTTAAAAATAATGTCTCCTGGGGCTTTATAGTTTCCAATGATGGCATCCTCGGGGTTTAGAACTGGATATTTAATTTCAAAGTTGTTATAAACTTCATTGGGAACGAATTGGATATAACTACCTCCTAAACTATTATGCAAAAACTTTTCAGCAAATCCCCAAAATGACACCCAGCTTTTTGGATCTCGATAATCGTGCACCTCATCGGGATAATAGATGTAAGACACTTCTTTTCCTGCTGCATTCATCTTATCTGCCATTGTATGGGATTGACTGAAGTTTACTCTTTGGTCCTTACCTCCTGTTGATAATAATAGTGGTACTTTTATTTGGTTGATATAATTTATTGGTGAATGCTTTTTAGCGAGCTCCACCCCTTCTGAAGTGTTTATATTGGCTACTCTTTTTTTCCATGTGTCATTGTTTGCAAATGGTGTTTGAAGAAAAGATTCCAAATCTGAAATTCCATACATTGCAATCCCGCAAGCATAGGTATCTGGTTCAAAAGACAATCCTGCCATTGTTGCATAACCACCATAGGACCAACCAAACAATCCAATTTTATCAGATATGGCTACTTTATTTTTTATGGCCCATTCGGCTATCGCTTTTTTATCTTTTACCATGGCATCTCCCCATTGGTTATTGGACTTGTTCAAAAATGATTTCCCATAGGTAGAAGCACTCCTAAATTCAGTAAAAATTACTACATAACCTCTATTGGCAAGCAAGTGAAGGTTTCTTGTTATCAGCCAATTGTTATTCATCCAACCTACCCAAGGCCCTCCATGTACATATAATATGGTTGGCAACGGTTTATCAGGAATCCCATTTTTGTCTTTATCTAAATCTTCTCTGATATACACATTAATAGGCAGCTCTAAATCATCAAAAGATTTTACTACAAATGAGTTTCTGTAGTTTTTTGGAAAGGCATCCAATCTTGGAAAATCGTTAAATAAAAACTTCAACTTTTTGGTTTTTGTGTCATAACGATAATACTCATTTGCACCACCATTCATATTCTCAACCAACCAAAATATATTGTCAATACTTTGATCTAGAATATGCAACTCATTAATTTCTTTTTGTAAAATTTCTATGTGTTCTTCAATATTTGAGTTTTGGATTGTGAGTCTATGTGGCTTACCAAACAAAGAAACCACCGATAATGGCTTACTATTTTTATCGAAAATGATACTTGCTGGAATAATATCCGCTTTTGTTGGCTCAATAAGTGTTGTTTCCTTTCCGGTTTGAACATTAAATTCTATTAGGTTTGTTTTGTCGGAACTGGAATTATCTGAAAAGTATACCCTTGAACCATCCTTTGAAACTGAAACAATATTGTTGACTCCACCAACAAACATATCTTCTCTAAAATCATACTCACGAAGTAGTTGCCATTCATCATTTTTTAAATAATGAAATGATTTAGACCTATTTTGTGTTGGTTTTTCACCAGCTACTATATTGAGATTTCCATCAAAATATAGGTTTAAAAACCCTTCGGCTTTTCTTAAAAGTTGAAACTGTCCATCAAGATTGAACTTATAAACCCCTTTTTCACCTTCTTTGCCAACAATTATAGCTACAGCTTCATTGGTATCTCTATTGAAATCGTAAATTTTACTTCTATCTATCTTAATACCTTCTAGTATTTTTAGTTCTTTTGTTTCTATGTTGTAGACCCCAAAATATTGCCCAATTTCATTTCTGAAGTTTATTAATAAAGTATTGTTATTAAAGGTGAAATAACTAGAAAATTTGTCCTTAAAGGAGATTTTAAATTCATTTTTTAAATTGATGTCGTAGTAAAACAAATCACTACCTATTTCATAAATATTTTTGATATAAAAGACTTTGTCTCCAGATGGGTTTAACTTAAAAAACTCCTTACGGTCATCGCTGTTAAAAAATACTTCACGTGGAATCAAACTATCTTGTTGTCCAAAAAATTGAAGTGGAATAAGACCTAAAAATATTATTATTACTTTTTTCATGATTACCCTCTAATTGGCATATAGAAATCCCTATGCAGTTTAAAAACCCCATCTTCCTTTTTGAATGTTAAAAAAGCTTTTGAGCTTGCAGTAGCTGTATTTTCTTCTGTCTGTTTAAAACTAATATCAAAACGGCAAATAGCTATAATTTGGTCTCCGACAGCTTCAACCTCCAGAATTTGAGTATCCCAGGATACTGCCTTTCCTGATAATTGTTGCCAGTAAGCTCTTATTGCTACAATGCCTCGCAATTCTTGCCCTGTAGGCTCATATATAATACCGTCAGAAGTATAATGATTGGCCACTTCAAGCATTTTATTAGCTTCATAAGCTATTTCTTGACTTAACAATATTTCTTGAACAATTTTATAAGCATCACTTTGGTGCTCGTCTCTATTAACAGTATGACCGTTATCTAACCAATGGATTGTGTTTAAAACAAATTGCATGTTCTGTGGTGCTCTTGGAGAATTG
>JAGQYS010000125.1 GCA_020435965.1 Flavobacteriaceae bacterium
TTAAGTACTAAACCACGCAACTACTCATAGCCGAGACCGAAAGCAAAACCTCCAAAAAAAATCTTTTCCTATCTTTATAGTCAAACGTTATTATATGTCTGAAATATTTACGCCTTTAGATGCTTTTCTGTATTGGGAAGAGCAAGCCCCAAATCAGATATTTTTAAAGCAACCTATAAATGGTCAATATGTAACTTATACCTATGCTGAAGCTGGTAAGGAAATCAGGAAAATTGCGTCTGCTTTAAAAAGTTATAACTTACCAGAAAAGAGCCATATTGCATTACTCTCTAAAAACTGTGCGCATTGGTGCATGGCAGACATAGCTATTATGATGTGTGGTTATGTGTCTATTCCTATTTATCCAACATTAAACGCGACCTCAATCAATCAGATATTAGTACATAGCGAAGCCAAAGCCATTATTATTGGCAAGCTTGACGATTTTAGCGTACAAAAGCCAGGTATTCCAGAGATGCCAATAATCAGCGTAAAACTGTACAATGAAGATGAAGGCGATAGCTGGGAAGATTTAATAGAGTATCACCAACCCTTACAAAACATTAACAAACAGCAACCAGACGATTTGCATACCATTATTTACACCTCAGGTACTACAGGAACACCTAAAGGAGTGATGCACACTTCGGGGAATTTAATGGTAAGTGCAGATACGTTAACAACGTTGTTTGCGCTTCCAAACAATCTTAGGTTATTTTCCTATTTACCTTTAGCTCATGTAGCTGAGCGTGTTTTAATAAACGCTGGTGTGAGGCTAGGAGGTGTGATTTCATTTGCAGAGTCCTTAGAAACCTTCGCTTCAGACTTAGAAAAAACGCAACCACAAATTTTTTTTGCTGTTCCTAGAATCTGGACCAAGTTCAGGGAAAAAATATTAGAGTCTCTTCCGCAGAAAAAATTAGACTTTTTGTTAGGTATTCCTGTGTTAAACTCCTTCATAAAGAAAAAATTAAAAAAGAAACTTGGGCTTAGCGAAGCTGTGTTTATCTGTTCAGCTGCTGCTCCAATAGCATCGAGTATGGTGGAATGGTATAGAAAACTCGGTATTATTATTTATCAGGGTTACGGAATGACAGAAGATTGCTGTGTATCTCACTTTAATACCAATACAGACGATAAAATAGGTACAGTTGGTAAAACTCTTTATAATGTAAAAGCTAGACTTTCAGATGTTGGAGAAATTTGCATAAAGAACGAATGCTTAATGAAAGGTTACTACAAAGAACCAGAGATAACTGCTTCGGTTTTTGATAGCGAAGGGTATTTAAAAACTGGAGATATTGGCGAGTTTGACCACGATGGATTTTTAACCATTACAGGACGTGTAAAAGACCAATTTAAAACAGATAAGGGCAAATATATTTCCCCTTCTTATATAGAGCTTACACTGTCTAAAAACACTGATATCGAGCAGATTTGTGTGGTTGGTACAGGAATTCCTCAACCTATTGCCTTAATTACCTTAAGCGAATTGGGTAAACTGAAATCTAAAGAAGATTTATCCAGCAGTTTGATAGAAGGTGTAAACACCATGAATCCTTCACTTGAAAAGCACGAAAAAATTGAAAAAGTGGTGATTATGAAAGAAGATTGGAATGTTGATAATGGATTAACAACACCAACCATGAAGGTAAAACGCAACAGTATTGAAAAAATTCATCTGCAGTTTTATAAGTCCTGGTTTGAAATGGATGACAAAGTCATTTTTGAATAGCAACTTAAAGCTGAATACTGTAAAATTTATATAATATTTATGACAAAAATCATCTTGAACATCCATTAGTATTCTTAAATTTGAGTATTAATTAAAACACAATTATTATGACAGTAAATATTCAATATGTGCATATGGCAACAAGTGAAGCTATGAACGAATATGTGACAAAAAAGCTACAGAAACTTGGTAAAAAATACGAATGGGTTATTGGTGCAGAAGTGCATTTCGCAGTAGAACACAATGATAAGGAAAAAGGCAAAATATGTAAAATGGAGTTGAGTTTGCCAGGACCACGTATTTTTGCCACTTCTAATGAAAATAATTATGAAGAAGCTGTAAAAAACACCATAAAAGATCTTGAAAAACAACTAAAAAAACGAAAAGAGATTTTTAAGACACACTAAATTAAAAGGAGCTAAAAAAGCTCCTTTTTTTATCTGTGATGATAAGGTTCATTTCTTAAAATAGTAAATCCTCTGTAGAGTTGTTCAACGATAAACAAACGCACCATTTGATGGGAAAAGGTCATTTTAGACAAACTGATTTTTCCTTGCGCTTTAGCATAAACCTCTTCTGAAAAACCATAAGGTCCACCAATAACAAAAACCAATTGCTTTATACCAGAGTTCATGTGTTTTTGCAAATAGTTTGAAAATGCAACCGAATCGTATTGCTTGCCATTTTCGTCAAGTAAAATTAAAACATCTGTTGGGCTTATTTTACTTAAAATAAGTTCGCCTTCTTTTTGTTTTTGTTGCGCTTCAGTTAAGTGTTTTACTTTTTTTAGATCTGGAATTACATCAAACTCAAACTTTATGTAATGACTCAAGCGTTTGGTATAGTCGTCAATAAGCATTTGAAGATGCTTATTGTCTGTTTTTCCTATGGTAAGAAGTTTTATTTGCATTAGAAACATCTTAAAGGAATTTGACCAACTGCTACAAAAGGTTTGAATATACCTGAGCCAGACTTAATATTTTGATTTTTTGAAAGTTCCAAATCCTTTTTGTGCTTTTCCCAATTATCATTTTTAAAAAACCCTAATAAGTAACTGTCTTTAAATAGCACTGAAGAAATAAAGTATTCACCATCAGGTTTTAATATAACAAAATGAGCACTGTCAATTTGATTGAAAAAAGTATTTTCAATAATTTCTGAATGATTGATTAAGTCCAAGGTTTTAGGTAGCTCATTCTCATGCGTATTATGCTTGTACATTGTAAAAACTGAAGTACTGAATTTTTTTTCAAATTTCTTTTTACATTTTGCAGGAATTTTCATGTGTGCTTTATAACTTCTGTTGTAACTTTTTTTTGATTTAATTTTTGGCGTTGGTTTTACTTGTTTGTTGTTTAAATAAACTTTTATGCCATTTGACGAAGAATTTGTGGAATCAGTATTTTTGTTAGAATCTTTTTTGTGATACTTGCGCATATGATTTAAATATGAAGAATAACTTCCTCCAATAGTATCTATTTTCTCAATTACAAGTATCTCTTTTTTATCAATAATAAAATTTCCTTTCTTCATTAAAAGCAATCTAACTTGGTTGTATTCCTCTGTACTTACTTTTCCAAATTTAAATCGATTATGAACTTTGTTTACTATTAATGAGTCTGTGTTATAGGTCAAGCATTTAAAAACTCTTGCATCACATTTTTTATAAAAACTGATAGAGTCAATTTCCTGCATGTTTTCATCAACAAAAACCTTTGTTTGACCTTGAATAGAAAAAGAAATAAGTAATAGAAATAGTATTTTAAGACTTAAGATTTTAGGCATTAATTGTTTGTTTTGTTATTCAAATATAACAGAAACAATTTGTTTTACCTTTTTGTAATCCCAAAACAACAAATAAATATTAGCTAAAAGCATTAAACCAACAATAATTGGAGTGCCTCTAAAGTTCATGGCCACTACAATAACCAGAATATTAATAATAATTGGTAAATACATTAAAGCACCTAAAAATGCTGTTCTAGGAATAACTAGGAGCAGAGCCACAAGAAGTTGCATAAAACCTAGAAAATTCCAATACCAACCAGCTTGGTAAAGTGCTTCAAAAAAGAAACCAATAGGATTATCTATGCCAAGCAGAGTAAAACGTTCACCTAATAGTTTTTTAAGTCCAGAGGGCACAAATGCAAGAGCTAGTAAAATTCTTGTAAACCAAGTAAATAAAACAAATAGCTTCTTTCCGTAAATGTTTTGGTGTACAGATTCAATAAATAACATTTCAGCTTATTTATTAATACGACGAACTAACTTAAATCTTGTAACACTGTAATGGAATTAATACAAAATCAATTTGTAATTTAGCATAAAATACAATCTATGATTTCAAAAGAGCAATTTAACAAAGAAATAGATCTTATTATTACCAATGCCATTAGAGAAGATGTTGGAGATGGCGACCATAGTTCGTTGGCTTGTATCCCAGCTTCGGCAATAGGAAAAGCTAAGCTGCTAGTAAAAGATGAAGGTATTATTGCTGGCATTGAATTTGCAAAAAAAGTATTTGCTTATGTAGATGAAAACATGACTGTTGAAACGCTTATTGAAGATGGCAGCAAAGTAAAATATGGAGATATTGTGTTTTATGTTGAAGGCGCTTCGCAATCCATTTTAAAGGCAGAACGTTTGGTGCTTAATGCCATGCAGCGAATGAGTGCTATTGCTACGAAAACGAGACAATTTGTAGATTTATTAGAAGGCACAGGAACCAAAATATTGGATACACGCAAAACCACTCCAGGAATTAGAGCACTTGAAAAATGGGCTGTAAAAATTGGAGGAGGAGAGAATCACAGATTTGCTTTGTATGATATGATTATGCTTAAAGACAATCACATTGATTTCTGTGGAAGCATTACTAAAGCTATAGAAAAGACAAAGCTATACTTGAAAGACAATAACAAAGATTTGAAGATTATTGTGGAGGCGCGTAATCTTGATGAAATTGAAGAAATCCTGCAAAACGAAGGTATTTACAGAATCTTGATTGATAATTTTAATTATGAAGACACCA
>JAGQYS010000126.1 GCA_020435965.1 Flavobacteriaceae bacterium
GGTGTTATTGAAAACTTCCCTTCGGATTTCCGTAAAGGAACTAACTTTGCAGGAAAAAGATGGAGTGTATCAGATATGGATTTACCTTTCGTAAACATGAGAGGAAACATTTACACAGATACAAATGCTACTAATGCTACTTCTTTAATTACAAGTGGTACGGATTCTAACTTAATCATGTCACACTACGAGGAAATGGGTATTTGGGTTCGTTTCTATGTGGTTTACAGATACAATTCTGATTTAGCTACAAGAGTTAATGACATTGTTAAGGTTCAAGGACTATTAGCTTAATTATTAACTTTTAAAATTAGAAAAAATGGTAAATTATAAAACAGACGTAGAAGGTAACAATGCAGTTATCAAAGGCGCATTAGTAGAAACAATTACTGCTGATAAAACTTTATCACTAGATGATAGTGGTACAATATTTTTAGTAGGAACAGATGCTTTAACTATTACATTACCTGCAACAAATAAAGGTACTATATTTACTTTTGTTAATTCAGGGGCAGATGGAGCAAATATTATCACTATTTCGCCAAATGCTAACGATGGTATTATTGGTACAATAGCAAATTCTGCTGCTGATAGCGTAGCAAGTGGAGTTGCTGATAAGGATTTGGTTAACACAAAGGCTACTGCTAATAAAGGCGATAGAGTTACTTTAGTTGGCGATGGAGTTGATGGTTGGTACATTGTAGATGGTGTTGGTATTTGGGCATCAGAAGGATAATAAAAATTAGATTATGATACTAGGATTTTCAGAAGATTTCACAAGCAATGTAGTTTTAGATAGCGAATTAACATCAATTCCAAGTTCAGGACTTTATGTTAATAGTGGCGTACATCCGTCAATTAATATTGGGAATCTTCTGGACTTTCTACCTAAAGTAGATTTCACGTTTGAAACATGGGATAGTGAAAAGACTTATAATTCTTTTGCAATATCAAGAAAGAGAACAGATATAGTTTCTTTTAATGGTAAAATATATCAATCTATACAAGGAACAAATTTGAACCATTTGCCCGATGAAGAAGATTCGGAGTATTGGATAGAAACAAATTTAGATTCTTTAAGATTAAAAACATTTCTTGAGCAAGTAAAGGATAAAGTTTATTCAGATTTATCATTAACCAAAAGATTGGTTAATAATCAATACTTTTATGATAACAGAAATGTTACAGAGAAGTTATTACCTAATGATTATGCTGCATGGGTTTTAGAACCAAAAGGTTCTGACTATGTAACCATAAGAGTAAATCAAATGTCAATACAAAAATCAGGCACGACACCTGTTAATTTGTACGTTGTAAATCAAGGAGAATTATTAGATACAATAACATTAACACCTAGCAATGGCAAGGTTGTTTTTGAAGATACAGACATAACTTTTAGTGGCAAAGGAACATTTATGTTAGCTATTGATAGTCAAGAAGTCTATGTTGGAAATGCAACTGTTAACCCTTTGAAGTTTAATGGTTTTGTAGCATACACAGCAAATGGAATAGGGGATGCACCTGAAACAGCTGATTATACGTATAACACGTATGGTAATGGTTTAGGATTAAACGTATCTGTTTATTTAGATGCTAATGTGTATATAAATAACAATTTAGATGCTTTAGGGAACTACGTAAGAGCAGTTTTTGAATATATGGTATTTCAAGTGTTTTATCACAACTCAAATAATAGAAGTAATCGAAATCAAAGAATACAGATGGACGACCAAACGCTATTAGCCGAGTTAAAAGATATGCAACACGAAACAATAGTACGTAAGTACCATAGAGAGAAAAAACGTGCAATAGAAGTAATGGAACGAACTTTTGACACAAAGTTGAATGACCACGAAGGATTAAGAATTAAAGTAGGTTCGGTATAATGAATAACGTATTAAATGACACAGTAGGTTTTGATGCTGCTATAAAAAAGATTCAAGTTGATGTTTATGAAGCATTGGCTGATGTTTGGCAAGGTGATATTGAGGGCTATGGTAGAGTTTATAAAAACCCTGTTAACACAGGAGAGCGTATTCCTGATTATTACCAAACTTCAAAGATTGTAACTCCCTCATGGTATAATGCGAGTAAAAGGGATTATGAAGATACGTATTATGATGATAGTAAGTCTGCTGTTTTTTGTTTTTTAACAAAGGAAAACGATAAAACAAACGATAGCATATTATATACTACGGATGTTAAGTTGGCTTTCATGGTTAATTTAGAGAAGATTTATCCAAGTTTAAATGAGCGTCAAGATTCGAGAGCGCAAAAAGATGTAATTGAGATTTTAAGAAATAATGATTTTTCAAGATTTCAAATAGAAGGTGTAGAACGTAGAATTGATTTTGTATTTCGTGAATACAATACAAGTAATATTAGATTTGACGATATGCACCCTTTACATTGCTTTGCAGTATTATTACGAGTAGAATATTATTTAACAGATAAATGCTAAAAAATGGCAAAAAAACAAAATAAAAAGGAGCAGCAATATTCAGATTCAAACAAAGAAGTTGAAGAAGTAAAAGTTGCAGAAACGGTAAAGCCTATCGTTAAAAAGAAATTACCAACTAAAGATTACACTTTAAAAGTAAAAGTAAAAGTTAGTGGTGTTTTGAAGAAAAAAGGCGAAAAAATAAGTTTAACAGAACAGGGATATAGATTTTTCCGTTCAAAAAATTATGTATAAAAAATGGCAACAATAGGAACAATTTTAAACTTGGTTCAATGTGGATTAAATTCCGTGTTGGGAACAGGTAGTACAGGGTGTAAACAAATACTAAAAAAAGCAGCTTCTATTTGGATTACTCCAGATGGTTTTGAGTTTGATAGTTCAGAAACCCTAGATGAAACTTACGCTCAATTATTACAGGCGCAAGGAAACTTAATTGTTTTAAAAGGTATTCAAACCTTTACGGACAATTCAAGTGAAGATCAGATTGAAACATTAGACAATGGCGTTAAGCAAGTAACAACTTTAGGATTATATGAGTTTGCTTGTACGTTTATTAATGGTTTGGCATTTCACGCTGCATTAAATTCATTAAATAGTTTTGGTTCATTTAATATTTTATTTGTAGATAGAGATGGAAACATATTAGGTACAACTGCATCAAGTGGTCAACTTAAAGGATTTAGTGTTGGTATGTTACAAGGGCAAAGATTAATGTTCCCAAGTGATTCAACAGGACAAAAAGAAGGTATTGCTTTTCAATTTACTGATAGAAATGAATTAGATAGAGATTATATTTACATTGACCATTCTGAATTAGGTTCTTTTAGACCTGAAAAATTAGAAGGTATCAATGAAGTAGTTTTAACTTATGATTCAGTTCCGTCAGATACCGATACTACAATAGTTGTTAATGCTAAATTAAAGCAAAACAGACAAGTTTGGACAGGTGGTTTAATTGGAGATTTCTTGTTTCAAGTAGATGGAGCAACGGTAACTCCTTCTCAAGTTGTAGAGAATCCAAATGGAACATATACAGCTACGGTTTCTGCATTATCTACTAATGAAGTTGTTACAGCACAACTTTACGATAGTGCAAACAGTAGAGCAGTTATTAATAAAGGTACAGATTTATATAAATCGGCAGTTATCACAACTACGGTTGTATCTTAATAAGGTTTAACCAACTAAAAATAAAGCCTCTATTTATTTAGGGGCTTTTTGCTTTTTTTGCTTTAAAATATTTTGTATATTTACAACGGTTTAGTATATGAAAAGTGCGAATATATTAAGCCGATGTTTCGTAAGGGAACAAATAAAGTAAGGTCGCATTTAGCATGGAATAAGGTAATAAAAGCATTTTTTATATACATTGTTGTATGCAGTTATTTTAAATCGGCTTGTTTCAGTTTTGTCAAAACTATCATTCTAAAGTTAAAATCGAAAAATTAAAAAATTCCGATTGGCTTCCTCACGAACCAACCGTAACCATTGGTCAGTCAGATGCTTTTAAGAGTTGCTACAAACCTACTTGCTCTTGTCGTAAATTTATCTATGGAATAGATTAGTTTCTTTTCATCTTCTTTTGAGTTTTCTTTAAGATTGAATATAACCTTAACTCCATAATCTTTATTACTAAATGACATAAATACTATTTCTTGTCTATCATAATCTTTAATTAAATCGGGATGTTCATAAATATCACAATGAGCCATTTTGTTTCTTACATTTTTAAAATACAATAAGTCTTTGTAGAACCAATTATATCTTTTATCGACTTTTATTTTGTCTTGTTTAACTAATTCCGAAAACGTTGTTATTTTAGAAGCAAACGTCATTGTGTTTGAAAGAAAAAATCTAAAAAAGTCAGTTTTTTTATTGTTTTCAGATATAAAATAATCGGTTAGTATTTTTGATATAAAAAACTCAATTTTCACAGAAACACTTAAAACTATTCCTCTTATTCTTTCTGCATCAGTTGTGTAAGAATAATGATTATTTCTAAATTCTTCTTCCATCTTTTTCATTTCCTTATTACTCATACATATTCTTTATCCATCTCTATTGTTTTAATTGCATACAACTTGGTATAAAACATCGTTTTAATGTGTTTTATATAGCATTGAAAAATTTATTATCTTTGGTTTATGAGAATTACAGAAAAAGCATTGGCTAATTTAGAACAAATTAAAAATGAGATTCCTATTTGGATAAGAGATGCGATTTTAGAAAACAGAGGTCAAATAGTTAATCTTGTAAAATTTGAACAACTTTCAAAAGGGTTGAATTCTGATGGGCAACCGTTAAGTTGGTCAGGAGGCACTGGTTTTTATGCTCAAGCAACTCAATCTTTTGCATATAGAGATAATGTTAGAATTCCAAAAGTAGAAGGATGGGCATATAATTTTTCTTGGAGTGGTCAAACACTAGACAATATGTATATTGATTCAGTAGATGTAAGTAAAAGCACTTATGAAATAGAAACAGTTAAAAGTAAAGAGAATTTACTTGAAGGTATTTACGGTGAAATATTCAAATTAACCGATGAACATAACAAATACGTAAATGAAAATATAATACAACCATACATTTCTAAAAAAATAATGGAAAATATATTAAAATTTTAGTATATTGCACTTGATAAGAATTATATTTCATAGTGATTGGTTTTTAAGGTTAAGGCATCTGGTGGTTCGGATGCCTTTTTTTGTTAAATATTTTGGTTATTCAATAAAAATGTTTTAATTTTACAACGTGTTTGTGTATGAAAAGTGCGAATACACAAAGCCGTAAGTTTCGTAAGGGAACAAATAAAGTAAGGTCGCACTATGCTTGGGCAAACATTGATAAAGCATTTTTTATACACGTTGTTGCAAGCAGTTATT
>JAGQYS010000127.1:0-4446 GCA_020435965.1 Flavobacteriaceae bacterium
GTGTAGCCTGAACAAACCACCAGAGCTGCACAGTGATTTTAGATTTTCCTCTGAATTTTTTTGGGTTTTTATATGTTTTGAGATTTTGAATACTTCTGATTTTTAAAAATATGTGTAAATTTACAACATTGATTTGTACAAATTATCCCAATCTTTAAATCTATTTTTCCAAGAATAATTTTCTATAACAAACCTTTGAAGTCTTTCCCCGTTCTTTTCTCTAACTGCATCGGTCCAACACAATGATTTTTTTAGCGCATCCGTTAATTCTTCTACTCTTGGATTAATTAGAATACCTCCATTATTTGACCAGTCTTTATGTATGCCCGTTTGATGAGTTGTAATTACAGGTGTTTTCTGAATAGCGGCTTCTAAGTTTACCATACCTATAACTTCGGAATGTGAGGGGGCAACAAAAATATATGCGTTTTTATAAACGTTCTTTTTTTCTTCGCCTGTAATAAGCCCTAAAAACTTTATATCTCCCCCAACTCCCAGCTTGTCAGCTAAGGCTTCCAATTGTATCTTATATTCATTAAATGCACCTGCTATGTAAAGTTTTAAACCCGAGGAATTTATGTTTTTGAATGCCTTGATTAATATGTCTACCCCTTTTTTGCTATCTAATCTACCCAAGTAAAGTATGTACTTTTCTTTTGGAGGACTTGCTTCGGTTTCTTCAATTTGGACGTCAATTAAGTTTGGGATTTGAGCTATCTTAGATTTAGAGAACAGTCTATTTAATTCAAAAGCCTCATCTGGCGTAATTGCATGAAGATACGTTGCTTTTGAAAAAGCAGGCTTGGCTAGATATTTAAAATAAATTTTCTTTTTTATGGTTCCTTTAGTCCATAACCAAGGCTCATACATACCATGTGGTGACACTATAAATGAAATATTGTTTTCAATTGCATACTTGGCCGACTTATATTGAGGATACATCCAGACACCATGTATATGTATGATGTCTATACTCTTTTTGAGGTGAATGTTCATTAATGTGCCTGATAGTCTTTTTGAGTATTTCCAAGGCCGATTGTCTCCGTCTATCTTAATAACATCATCATCAGTCTCGCAATCATTTGTTACAATATAAGATTCTATTCCTGAGTCTATCAGTTTGCTATGTAAATCTTTGACTACGGTTCTTATTCCTCCACTTTTAAGTGAAAAATCCTCTAAAATATGTACTATCTTCATGTATTAACAATACTTGGTTTTTCTTCGCTTTCAATAACATGGATTGTATTGAAAAAACAAATAAAAAAACTAAAATACAATACACCATCCTCTCTTTCGAGAATGTTCTCAGTTATCATCACAAAACAATAAAATATTAATATGACCATCAAAATATGATTCCCTTTTTTATATGCTTGTTTAAGGTTTATGCCAATAGAAACTAAAAAAATCAAAAACCCTATAATTCCTAATGATATTAAAAAACTTAAATATTGGTTATGAGTGTTGTATTTTTCATTAAACAACACCGGATTGTCTTTATAGCTTTCAATTAACTTGTCTCTATAATCACCTATGCCATGACCAAACAAGAATGATTCTTTAAATGTCTCTAACCCATATTTATATAAACTGTATCTAATGTTGCTGGAGGTTGTCTCTACATCCTTTTCGTTTACTGTTTCAATTTTAATTAGTTCAATGAATTTTTGTCTAATTTTTGAACTTGTTAAAACCAATAAAAAACAAACAAAAATTATTGAAAAAAACAAATACCATATCTGCTTTTTATTTTTTAACAACACGAAGGTGAGAATACCAAGTAGTAAACCCAAAACAGGCCCTTTCTTTAATAAAAGAAATAAAAAAAACAAAAGCACCATGTCTAGAAATAATATTAATAATATCCTTTTTTGACTCTTTTCTTTATATAATAAAAAAACAGAGAACAAAAGCGATACCGAGATGTGCATTGACATGTATATTGGATGAATACTATAATCTCCTTGGGCTATCCTTATAACAGTCATGTAATGTTTAAAAATCGTTTCCTTGTAATGCCCAAGGTGGTAAACAAAGAATAGTGTGTTTAAAACAGTAATCGTAACAATGTAAACGAAAAGATACCTGTTTCTATTCTTGTTAGCTTTTTTAATTGCATCCTCGGGAAATAATGAGAATACTAATGGAAAAATGAAAAGCGAGGACATGGTCTCAATTTTTTTAAAACCATAAGACAGGTTATCGGTATAAGCTAAGCTTATAATTATAAAAAGATATAACGACGCATTAGCGAAAAAAAAACCAGGACGAAAATCGACCCTTCTTTTTTTAAGAATATCCAAAATCAATATTAATGAGAAAAAAGCAATTATTATAGACTTAATATTGGTTGGAAACAATGGAATTATAAACAACAAATAGAGAGAGAAAATGAGACCTTTATTTTTAAAAAAATTTGTTATATCCATATCATTTACTCCTTTTAAGGATCGCTCTTATTGTCATATCCACAAGCTTGGGAATAATCATTACCCCAAAAACAGTACCTATGAAATAGGCAAATCCATTAGTAAAATCCCCTCTTAAAAAGAAAATTAAATGTATAGCAAAATAAAATGCTACTATTTTCTTTTGATAATTGTTCTGTCTAAACCAAATTAAAAGTTTGATGATAAAGTAGCTTAAAAATATCGCCATTAATAATATACCTAAAAAACCAAAATTAAGATACCCTTCAGCTATCAATGGGTTTGAAAGGTTACTAAAATGGAATCCATAATCACTAATTACATACTCTCCAACTAATTGACCAGAAGAAATCGGTTTGTTTGCCCATATTCCTCTGGGAACAAAAAACAAAATGCCGCCCAATAGCTGATAACCCCATGAAAATCCGTTTTTTGACACGTAATCAATTACAACAGAAATGTTTGAAAATGCATCATAGTTTAGAGTGTTAAACATTATTGAAAAATTTTCTGCAGAAAACTCTCTGGTTATATACTCTGGGTTTTCTATTATTTCAGCTAATGAATACTCAACATGTGTAAAAATTTGGACTAAAGGGAACAAAATAATCATAGAAAAAAACAGAAATGACAGTGTCTTTGTATTACTGTTTAATAATTTGGGGTAAAACAAATAGATAAGTGTTATATAAATTGGCCCTAAAGCATTTCTTTTTTCGGTTAGAGGGTTTTTAAACCATATTAGCAGGGCACAAAGCATTAGTAAAAAAACAAATATGTAAGCAGCATTCTTTGATTTTTTATCATTTCTTAAATACTGAAAGCATAAAATTATAGCCCCTAGTGGAATGACAAAAAGTACTTTTTTATACAATAAAAGTTGAGAAACCGAATAGCTTGATGGCATCCAATTTGGTCTGGAAATCTCATCTTGGATAAATCCAAAACTCAATAGAAATGTTGTTACGGACAGAAAAAACAAAACAACTATTGTTAGTGGTAATATTGGCTTATGGTTATATGGTTTGATATTGTTTAATTGTGTCGTTCCCTTCTTTTTAAAATACATGTAGAAGAAAAAAAAGACACCATGAAAGCAAAAAACAAACATATTTGTCTTTATCGTAAGCTCTTCAGAATATGGAAAGTTATTAGCAAACAAAAATGATGATTCATTAAAGCTTCCGATTTGAACAATAGGCGCCAATAAAAAAAACAAATAGTTAAAAACTATATATGCGGAGATAAAAGGGGAAAAATACTTTTCAATATATAGATGATGAAATGTGATTAAGCTAATAGCTGAAAAATTTAAAAGAAAAGAGATGTAAACAAATGTGTCTGCCCTAAAAGTGATAAACAGTGTTAAACTAATTACTGCATAAAAAACCAGCAATATGTCTCTTAATATAATCTTCATCAATTACTCTACTAATTTAATAAAAGGGTCTGCCATTGTCTCAATAGAGTAATGAGTCAGACAAGCTTCATTAATATGCCTTCTTTGCTGTATCCAAAATTTTTTGTTTAAAAACATTTCAACAATACTATTCCCAAGAGCATTTAAATCATCTGTCTTAAAGTATTTGGCATTATGATTTATTCTTACAGCTTCAACCTCTGGTGAATGTTTCTCATCTTTTGAAATTAACATTGGTACACCAAAACCAAAACTTTGTGTAACCGAAAGGCCTAAATAACCAGGTGAAACACTTAATAACGCAGTATTGTAATATTCTTTAAGTAAATCATAATCACTAATATGTCCTAACACCAATACTCTATCTTGAAGCTTATTATTATTTACAAAATCCAATACGTCTTTTTTTTCTTCACCATCTCCAATAATAATCAGCTTGGTATTTTTATCTAGATCTTTATAAATATCGCTAAATGCCTTTACTAAAAATAAGGGTTTTTTATTTTTAGTTAATCGTCCTACATAAATTATATTTGTTATTTCCTCCTCTCTTTCATTATATACCATTTCTGTTTTATAGTAAATAGCATTGGG
>JAGQYS010000127.1:4512-5745 GCA_020435965.1 Flavobacteriaceae bacterium
CCGTATATACGATTATTTTATTGCCTAATAGCCTCATAAAATTTCTAAACTTATCACTTTTGCTTTCCAAACCCGACCTAGGCCACGCATGTCCCCACAAAACCGTTTCTCTTCCTATGGCTCTTCTTAAAAGCAAAATAATCCAATTGGACAAAATCCTTGGATTCATCTCTAAAACCAGAACATTTTCCTTTATTACTTGCTTCCAAAAAATTCCTGTCTGAAACAACAATCTATTTCCAAATAAAAAATGGTTTTTAATGCTTATATTAAAGTCTATTGTTTTATCGGACTCTACTGTAGGTTCAAAATAATTGTCGCCGCTGTAGAGTTCAAAATAGTCTTTTAAATGTTGTTTAATAAAAACATAAAACTTTTTTCTATAGTCGGGTGTTGCTGTTTGAACAATAATTAGTTTCCTCAATTTCTTAAACTCCTTTTAAAATAATAAGTCCCTAAAATTAACAAATATAGCTCTGTTATAAATACAGAGGATGCTGTTCCATATATCTTAAATAGATTTACCAGTAAAAAACTTATAATAATATTAAGAATTCCTCCAGAAACTAAAATTTTCATCCTTAGTTTGTACTTCTTAACTGCGGGAAAATACAATGCATTATAAAGCATATTTAAACCTGAAAATATTGCTATAAAACTTAAAATCCTAAATACATTACTATATTCTGATATAGAGCTATTGTCATAAATTAAATCCAATATCTGGTCAGAAAATATCAAAATTACCATAGTTATAAGAATACCCATTGCAATAATGTACGGTCTTATCTTCTTAACAACCCTAATCTTTTCTTCTTCTTGTTTTTGAGATAGCCAAGGGAATAATGCTTGATAAATAGGTGTGTAAAAATTCTTTACCGCAAGAATTAATTTTTCCATACTAGAGTATACGCCAACGACAGTGTTATTAGTAAAAAGCCCTAAGATTATAACATTGCTAGAAGTATACAGCATCGTTGCAAAGTTGGAAACAAACAAAGACGATGTCTCCTTGAATAATTGTCTTATCAATTTCAATGATGGCGGCTTATAAGCTATATACTTTAAACTTATAATTAATCCTAAAATTCCGGACGATATAAAGCCCAAAGAGTTGTAAATAGGAACTTCTATATACTCTGACTCTGAATTAACAAAAAGTACCACTAATACCGTGAAAATAATCTTAGCTAGTACATTAACTATGGTGACAAACTTCATTTTCTCAATGCC
>JAGQYS010000128.1 GCA_020435965.1 Flavobacteriaceae bacterium
ATGTTGGTGATGTCTATGCCTTTACAGTAAATTAAAAAAATTATTAGCTATTAATCGGTTTTAATGTACTTTATTTAGTTAAGCTTAATACTTCCTGTTATAAAATAATTTGGTTTACTTCCTATTCCATCTTGATAATTCCAATCAACACCAATAGTTAAGAAAGAGGGAACATTAAATTTACGATAAACTCCTCCATCCTTTGTTGTTCTATCAGAGCCAAGTAACGAGCCTGATAATAAACCTAAAGCTATTCCAGCATTCCATCTAGGTTTATCTTCTTCAAAAACACTTACACCTGCATAAGGAATAGGAGATAATATCGGTAGTTTCCAAAAAGAAGTCTCTGGAACAAATGGTGATGATAAAGATAAATTTGCAGAACTAATATTATTATCAATGGTTCCATATTTACCATCAAAACTTGTACTGCTTGTAAATGTTACATTGCCATCAGTAGCTGTATTTGAGTTGAGTAAATAGTTCTGTAATTTAGTTGAATTATAATCAACAATATTTACTTGACCATTAATACTTGGAATCCAACTATACTTAAAACCTACCTCATCTCTATATCTAAAATGATATAAACTAAATCCACCTTTAAGTATTAATTTGTCGGGAGTTGCAGTATTTATATTATTGCTTACAGGATCAAAATTTTTAAACTTATCTTGCTGATAACTTAAACCTACAGTCCAAGATTTTAATCTATGAGGGTTATACTTTATAGTATCTGCTGCAAGATAAATTTCACTAAATGAATGTTGATAGGTTGCACCAACAACAAAGCCATTTTTTTCTTTAAAATCAAAATCATTCAAATTAAGAAAGCTACTAGAGTTTGTGATACCTAAATTAATAAAAAAGGTGTTGTGTTTTTCAGCAGATTTAATTTCTGGTTGTTCTACATAATCATATCTTCTCGACCAACTTATAAATCCAAGTTTAAATTGACCTTCAACTTTTCCACCATTTAGTTCTATTGTTTTTACTTGTCCATCATAAAATTGAGCCACAGTAGTTTTATTACTATTAACTACCTGACACATTGCTAGCGATGGTATTAAAAAAGCAAATGTTAATACTAGTTTTCTCATGTTTATTGGTTTTGGTTAGTGTCTCAAAGTTAGCGATTTATAACCTAATAATTAATCCTTTTTATTACCCAATTTATTGGTTGCTAATATCTTCAAAATTTATATCTTTAAGGGTTTAACTTTTCTATCAAAAACCAGATAAATATGTCATTTATTTTTATGTGATAATACACTTGGGGATTGTTATAGAAAAAGTTACAATTGACCCATACGTTAAGGATAAAAAACAAATGACCTTCGAGAAAAAACAAAAACTAACATTACCAAAATTAGAGTCACTTCTTCTTAAAGCTTGTGACGAATTACGAGGCAAAATGGATGCTTCAGAATATAAAGAGTTTATCTTTGGGATGCTCTTTTTAAAACGTGCTAACGATAAATTTATAGAGGAACGCAAAAAACTAAAAGCAGATTACGAAAAAAGTAACATGCGTGCCGACCTCATCAAACGTCAGCTTTCAAACCCTTCAAAATACGATTTTTATGTACCACCTGTAGCACGCTGGACACTTACCGATGAAGAAAAAGAAGAATTAGCAAAAGATACAGACGAGGACAACCGAGACTTTAAAGGGATTCTTCATTTAAAAAAGAATGTTGGCTCAAGGCTAAACATTGCTCTGCATGCCATAGAGGATGCTAAACCCGAAGTATTTGAAGACGTACTTAAAAACATTAACTACAATCGTAAAGTTGGTAAAAAAACCATTGATGATGCCAAATGGGTGTCTTTTATCGAGAAGTTTAATGATATTCCTCTAAAGGATGAAGATTTTGAATTTCCAGATTTATTAGGTGCAGCATATGAATTTTTAATTAAATACTTTGCTGATAGTGCTGGTAAAAAAGGTGGGGAATTCTACACGCCTTTTGAAGTGGTTAATTTAATGACCAGAATTCTTGCACCAAAACAAGGCATGAGTATTTACGATCCAGCAGTGGGTTCTGGTGGTATGCTTATACAAGCCAAGGATTTTATAGCAGAAAATGGTGGCAATCCTCGTGACCTTTCTATTTTTGGACAAGAAGACAGTGGTACGACTTGGGCGATCTGTAAAATGAACATGATTCTTCATGATATCCGTAATGCTGATATCAGAAATGAAGACACCATAAAAAGTCCAGAGCATATTGAAGACGGTAAACTCATGACCTTTGACAGGGTAATCGCCAATCCGCCGTTTTCTCAAAACTACTCTAAAAAAGAAATGAAACATCCTGAACGTTTCCATACGTTCATGCC
>JAGQYS010000129.1:0-1598 GCA_020435965.1 Flavobacteriaceae bacterium
CATGATGTTTACCATATATTTTCTTGACGTTGGGTAATCTAAATCTATTGGGTAATTTCTTGTTTGAAGCTTAAAAGGTGTTTCTTTTATTTTTAAAAATAATAAAGGAGAAAAATAGTAGCTACCTCCTATTTCTTCTAAAGCTTCTTTTAGTTCATATTCATAAGATAAAAGNACAGGTTTTATAGGAATATTCAAATCTTCTACTTCAATATTAGATACTTGTAACAACCCATTTTCAGATTCAATTTCTTTAATCAAATCGTCTTTAGAATAACTTTCAAAGGTATTTCTGTATTTTAATGCACTATAGTCTGTGTATTGATTTCTAACTTTTCCTGTTGCTGATAAATCTGTATTAAGTTTAATATTTAAAGAAACTATTTCCTTAGAAGGCTCTTGAACAGATAAATTAATCCAGTCTGAACTACCATCTTTTCGTATTAATCTTCCTTGCCAATTTAAAGCTTTTACTGGTAATACGTTGAGGCTTGTGAAATTTCTAGAAGCGTCTAAAAGTACCAGACCTTCTTTTAATTTAACAGCGCAAATAACATAATTAAAACCACTTCTTGTTGGAAATACTGGAATACCATTATCTTTTGTGCTCACTAAAACAGGATTTGCATCTAGTCCAGCTTCACGCAACATAGCATTTAAAATCAAATTGATATCTGCCACATTTCCAACACCTTGCTTATAAGCTTGCCTTACGCCTAAATCTGCGTAATACCCATGAAGTCCGTTCCATTTTACTTTGGTTTTTACAAAATTGAAAATATTATAGGTTTGTTCTATTGGGTTTGTTGCGCCTGCAATGGCAGAACTTAAATCATCACTAAAATAACCTGATTTTTTTAATTGCTCTCCAAAATCATTACTTTCATAAATTGTTTTTGTTACTTTTTCCCAATTGGTTGTAAAATTACGTCTCACTTGATCTGGATAATGAATGGAACTTAAATCCATTTTCATGATGGCTCTATAATTATCAATATTAGACACATGAGTTTCGTTTTTTATAGCTGGAATGTTAACTAAATTAGCAGTTGTTATATTTTCTCTATACTTCCATTCATTTTTACTAAAATCTGAACGAGTTCCTCTTGTTGGATTATGAGATATTTTTGTTTGCATTTCACCAGACAGAAAAACCGTAGTTTCTTTATAAGTTTCATTTAATTTAGGGTAGTAAGCTGCCTTAACATTTGGATATTTGGCATAGTTATAAAACTCTGGTGTTGACATTTTAAAATCTAATTTTCTAATTGGAATTTCTTGTTGAAACTCAATATCATCTATTCTAATTAGTTCGGATTCAATTGTATATTTATATTCAATAACACAACCTTCTTTAATATTTGGCATGGTGAATTTAGTATATAACCAATATCTATTAGTTTCTTCTTCAAAAATACCATCGCTTTTTAATTTATCATCTATTATTTTATTCCCTTCTAAGTTATATGTATATGCTTTAAATCCTGTTAAACTTTCTTTTAATTCATTAGATTCATTATAAAGTTTTATTACTTTGGTTGCTTGATCAAAGCCGTCTTTATTATATATTTTTATGCGTTCATGAATATCAT
The DNA here is from genome assembly GCA_020435965.1 of Flavobacteriaceae bacterium. Classification (GTDB taxonomy): domain Bacteria; phylum Bacteroidota; class Bacteroidia; order Flavobacteriales; family Flavobacteriaceae; genus CAJQLB01. Next base: position 1,593 of record JAGQYS010000129.1, read on the forward strand.
TTTTCT
>JAGQYS010000129.1:1705-2108 GCA_020435965.1 Flavobacteriaceae bacterium
CTTTACTTACTTTTCCAAATTTATAATCTTGAGCAATTGTTAAATGTATTGTAAATACACATGCTATATAAAAAACGAATTTCATAGGTTAGCTAGGTTTTAGAATTAAATACTATTTTGGAGTTATCATGCTTTTTAACACTTAAATAAAAATTTCTAAATTTCTCGTAATCTTCTTTTGAATAACTGCCTTTGTTTAGTATTAATTTACGTTTATATGTTATGATGTTATTTGCTGTTGTTATGCTTAAAGTATATGAGCCAAATTTATTTTGTATAGACACAGGCTCCATAATTGCCTCTATTTCAAGTTGGTTAGCATACTTTATTTGATAAGCATCTATATCTGTAAATCCTCTTTCGATAACAAAAGGTAATTGCCTATTTTTGTATCTGGCAGGAG
>JAGQYS010000129.1:2286-2673 GCA_020435965.1 Flavobacteriaceae bacterium
TAATATAATTCCTGTTCTTTTATTGTTTTGTTTTGTATGCCTTCATGTTCTCCGTATTGTGCTCCTTTGGATTGTATATGTATATCTCCTAAAACAGATCCATTTTCATCTAAAAAAATATTGGCCGCTATTTCTTGTAAATTTTCTGAAGCATGATATGTTTTTGTTCGAACTATTTTTCCACCTTCTGGTGTTATAATTAAAGCATCTCTATCGTCAGTAAAATTAGCAGTATAACCAAATGGACTAGTTTTACTTGTACATTCTAACCAGACATAATCTTCATTATTTGGCAAACATAAAATGGCATGATTACCTTGTGTTGCTGAAAAATATTTATCTATATCTAATAATTTATTATCGCCATAAATTATGGTATAATATGAA
>JAGQYS010000129.1:2681-2869 GCA_020435965.1 Flavobacteriaceae bacterium
TTACTCCTACCTCTTTTAATAAAGCCTGTGTATAATTTGTTAAGGCCTTACAATCGCCATAAGCTAACTTATCTACGTCTTCAGCATCCATTGGTTTCCACCCACCTATTCCAACTTGCACACTTACATAGCGTGTTTTATTCTGCATATACTCATAAACAATTTTAGCTTTTTCCATATCTGTATTA
>JAGQYS010000129.1:2888-3240 GCA_020435965.1 Flavobacteriaceae bacterium
GTAAGTTGTTTAATGGTGTTTTTTACATTTTGAGGTAGTTCTTGAGTTCCGTTTATCAAGTTGTTGTTCATCCATAATCCAAAATCCACCCAATTGTTATTAACGCCTTTAACGCCTTCCATTTCAAATTTAGTTAAAGCTGCTTTTAAAAAAGGTGCATAAGTACTAAAATCTGGACTGAATGACTCTGGCTCTATTGATTTTAAGTTTTTGGCTATAAAATGATANNTCACTAAGCCTTTTGATGTTATAATCTTTAAAATTTGAAGTTTTAACTTTTACGGATATATCAGAAGAATTTGAGATTTTATATTCAGCATTTTCGGTACTTATATAAAATCCTTCTATTGGT
>JAGQYS010000129.1:3263-3830 GCA_020435965.1 Flavobacteriaceae bacterium
ATAAAAGCTGTGGAATTGTAAACAACTTCTGTCTCAAAGAGGACGGTATAAGGATAATTAATTGGGGTATATTCTAAATACTTTACACGACTGTCTGAATACAACGTACCACCAGGTACTGCACTTACGTCTTTAAACTCGTTCTTTTTAATCTTTTTNATTTCTTTTCCAAGTGAATTATAAATTCGCACTTCAAGATCTTGGATTTTTATGTTATCATCGTAATGTTGAAATGCACCAATTTTATAATCACCTTCTTTATTAAGAACTGTGATGATACGTTTATTAGTAAACACGAATTTATCATAGTCAATAACGTTTATATGTGTATAATCAGACCTAACAACTGCATTCGATTTTATTCTAAGCTCTAAAGGGATGGTATTTACATTAAATAAATTATCATCCTGTGCTGTTATTTGTGTATAAATTAGTGAGGAGAGAACTAAAAGTATAATTCTTATCATGTAGGCACTTTATTTCTCTGTTTCAAAAATAGACTTATTTTTCAAAAAACAAAGCTTTCAATAAAATTAATTGATTTATTCTTTATTTTTAGTATCAATG
>JAGQYS010000130.1 GCA_020435965.1 Flavobacteriaceae bacterium
TGTAACTGTCTTGCTCATAAATTTTGTAATGTGCAAAAATAAGGTGTTTTCTTAGTTTTTGTAGCTTTAAACCGAATAAAATTCTCAAGTTTTTTTAACATTTGCAGTTGATAAGATTCATTATTGAAATCTAAATTCATTTTAAAACACTCTCTTATTTTATTATATTATGTCCCATTCTAAAATCCATACCCATTTTAAACTCTACAAACCTTATGGATATTTAAGTCAGTTTGTTAATAATCAGAACAAAAGACGAAATAAAAAACTCTTGGGCTCACTTTATCCATTTCCTAAAAACCTGATGGCCATAGGCAGACTGGATGAGAAATCTGAAGGCTTGTTGTTGCTTACAACCCATGGAAAAGCAAGCGATTATATAAGAAGTTCTGTAATAGACAAGGAATATTATGTTATGGTTGATGGTATTTTAACTGTTGAAGCAATTGATAAGCTTAAGAATGGCGTAACTATTTCGGTAAATGGACAACCGTACCTTACGAAAGCCAAGGATGCTTATTTGTTTTTTGAAACACCAAATGTGCCAGTTAGATTTGTAAGGGATGAAAAACATGGCCCAACCAGTTGGATCTCAATAACCTTAACTGAAGGTAAGTTTAGACAGGTTAGAAAAATGACTGCAGCCATTGGCTTCCCTACATTACGCTTGGTACGTGTTAGGATTGGTAACTATAGGTTGAACCAGATGCAACCAGGCGATGTGGAAGAAATTGAAGCTATTCTTTAACAATAATTAATTTTCCTTTAATTCCATTAGCTAACCCCCAACCTGATGAAGCTATAATATTTCCATCATCATCCACTACAATTACTTGAGCCGTATTAGGAGGCGCATCTCCCTGAGTTAAAGCTTGAAACTCAAATACATTAAAACCTGGTTTCAATTCTATATTAATTCCAGAGAAATTACCTTTTAAAAAAAAACTTGGGACAATTACTTCTTGATCAAGAAATACTCTTATCAAATCCCCATCAACAGCACCAGAATCTCGATATAAAAGTTTAACCCAAGTTGATTTAGTTTTGAAATCTCCCAAATATTGATCTGTAGTAGCACCAATAACATCAGATTCTATTACATTTTTAAATTCTTGTTCTTGCTTATTAAAACGGTTTTTATATAA
>JAGQYS010000131.1 GCA_020435965.1 Flavobacteriaceae bacterium
CTCTGGTGGTTTGTTCAGGCTACACTATTTAGAATGTCGCCTCAATTTTTATATGGTTGGAGACGGTTTTTATTAAGAAGTTTTGGTGCTAAAATCGGAAAAAAAGCCATTATAAGACCCTCAGCACAAATAACCTATCCTTGGAAAGTTTCTATTGGTGATTACAGCTGGATTGGTGACGAAGTCGTCTTATATTCTCTAGGAGAAATACAAATAGGTAGTAACACAGTTATATCTCAAAGGAGCTATATTTGCACAGGTTCGCACGACTATAATTCAGAAAGCTTTGAGATTTATTCAGAAAAGATAAAAATTGGAGATAAGTGCTGGTTGGCTACAGACGTCTATGTGGCACCCTCTATTTCTATTGGGGATTGTACTGTAGTTGGCGCAAGAAGCAGTGTTTTTTCTGATCTTCCCTCAAATAAAGTATGTGTTGGTAGCCCAGCAAAACCCATAAAAGACAGAATTTAGGACATTGGATATAAAAAATATAACTTTTATAAGCCTTAATTATGCGCCAGAAGATACAGCTATAGGTCTGTATTCCACACAATGGGTAGAGTTTTTAAGAGATATTGGGTATAATGTTACTGTTGTAACCGCTTTTCCATATTACCCAAAGTGGGAGATATCAGAGGCTTATATAAATAAAAAGACCTTTGTAAAAGAGTTAGAAGACGACATTAAAATATTTAGGTATAAACAGTACGTCCCTAAAAAGCCAACATTCTTTAAAAGAATTATACATCTTTTGGATTTTACATTAGGGTCATTAATCAATTTGTATAAAATAAAAGAGAGTGATTTAGTGATCTCGGTGGTACCATTTACTACATCAATTTTGCTTGGTTATATTCAAAAGAAAAGATTTAAATCTAAATTATGGGTACACGTACAGGATTTTGAATTTGATGCGGCTTTAGAAACAGGTGTAGGGAAGAAAAAAAACATTTTTTTTACTTTATTGTTTAAAATAGAAAAATGGCTATTTTCAAAATCAGATGTTAGCAGTACAATAAGTCAAAACATGATGAAAAAATTATCGGAGAAAACCAACTCAGATCATTTTTTTCTCCCTAATTGGATTGACGAAAAAAAAATCGACCCGGAGAAATCCCAAACACATTCTTACTTAAATACCGACAAAGTAAAGATTTTATATTCTGGCAATATAGGAGATAAACAAGACTGGGAAATATTTATTGAATTTTGTAAGGATATAGATTCTGAAAAATTTGAAATTTTCCTCATAGGTGATGGTGCAAGAAAAGATTGGGTTTTGGAGAAAACGGCCCCTTTTGATTTTGTGAAGTATTATCCTCCTGTACCTTTAGAAGAACTTTCAGATTTATTATGTAGCGCTGATATACATATCTTATTTCAAAAACCAGAAGTTTTGGACACGGTAATGCCATCTAAGGTTTTAGGAATGATGGCAAGTAATAAGCCCTCAATTATAATCGGCAATGAGAAGTCTGAGGTAAAGACAATCTTTGATAATACTACTTCAGGATACTATTTTACCTCTTACTCACCAAATGTTATAAAGGCTTTAGATATTCTTTGCCCAAGTTCTAATAATGATTCTTTAAATCAATTAAACAGCAGGGACTATGTAGTAGAAAATTTCTCAAAAGATAAAATACTATCCAAAATGCTAAAGAAACTAAGGGAAATTTAAAAGCTAGTTTAAAGAAAATATAAACATTCAAAGAGACATTTTTAATTAATCAAAACAAGCTCAGTTTAAAATAAATTGCAAATAAATATACAATCAGCTGTCTTTTTTAATTTATATTTAAAAAAGGCATATATTTTTGCAAAATCTATCTTTAAAAAAAAATTAGAATTGAGTTTATTTAAACACGGAAGATATTCTGGCTACTTAAGACCCATATCTTACTTAATTGACTTAAGTATAATTAATGGTCTAGGCATATTGTATTTAGTGCCCAAAGAAAGTGTTTATACATTCTCAATCTATATATCATTAGGTTGGGTGCTTTTGTCTATTTATTCTAAATTTTATGAGGTTTACAGATATACAAGGCCAGTAAATATTTTGTCTCTTATATTCAAACAGTTAATTCTATTTATGCTATTTGTTTTTGCATTTTCAGGATTATATTATGAATTAAACATTTACCCAATACCTATTGTAAAATATACCTTAATAAGTTTTTTACTCATTGCCATTCTAAAATACACGGTTTACTATTTATTACAAAAATATAGAGTGTCTTTTGGTGGCAATTTCAGATCAACGGTTATCATAGGATTAAATAAAAAAACGCTTGCCCTAGAAAGCTTTTTTAACAAAAACCCAGAGTATGGCTATTTACACAAAAAAACATTTAGCTTCAGGAATAAAGACCAGTCTCTGAAAGAGTGTTTTCAGTATATTCTTAATGAAAAAATTGATGAAATCTACTGCTCAATTTCAGAGCTCACCAACTCACAAATTGCCGATATAGTTGATTTTTCCGACAACAATCTTAAAATCTTAAAGTTCATACCAGATAGTAAAGAGATTTATTCTAAGAAACTGCGTTATGAATATTACGATTACATACCTGTTCTAACCCTTAGAAACATTCCTTTAGAAGATTCTGCAAATATGATTATTAAACGCACTTTCGACATTTTGTTTTCAAGTTTTGTAATTGTGTTTGTTTTATCGTGGTTAACTCCTGTCGTGGCAATTCTTATTAAACTAGAATCCAGAGGGCCTGTTTTCTTTAAACAATCTAGAAATGGATTTAATTACAAGGAATTTGATTGCTATAAGTTCAGATCTATGATGCCCAACAAAACAGCAAATCTGTACCAAGCAACAAGAGGCGATCAACGCGTTACAAAGGTGGGTAAGTTTATTAGAAAGACAAGTATTGACGAGCTACCTCAATTTTTTAACGTGTTATTTGGAGACATGTCTGTTGTTGGGCCTAGACCACACATGGTGAGCCATACAAATATGTATGCAAAAAAGATTGACAAATTTATGGTAAGGCACTTTGTGAAACCAGGAATTACAGGTCTAGCTCAAGTTAGTGGGTTTAGAGGCGAAGTAGAGACTGATAAAGACATTATAGGGAGAGTGAAATATGATATTTTTTACATTGAAAACTGGTCATTACTTTTAGATCTAAAGATTATAGCACAAACCTTTATAAATGCCGTTAAGGGCGAAGACAAGGCCTATTAGAGATTCTCTTTAAGCAATGTTAGCTGTGCGCTAAAATCAAAATTCTCATACGCAACATCTTGTACTTTTTGTCTTAGGTCAAAAGTCAATTCGGTCTTACCAATCTTTTTTAAGACTGAATTAAGACTGCTATAATTACCGGCCTCAGCAACCCACCCCAACCCATAATCATTTATGATATCTTCCCCCTCACCACCTCCAAAATACACCATTGGCATACCTAATTTGGCATATTCAAATATTTTTGAAGGTACAGATCCATAAATTCTATTTAGTAGCGGAATAATAACAATATCGTATTTTTTTAATTCGCTATGAAGACGAGCCCTATCAACTCTTCCGTAAAAGAATATAGGTAAGTTTTTATTGTTTTCAATAAATAATTTTATTTCCTCTTCTTCTGCACCAGAACCATAAATATACAGTTCAATATGTTTATAATCTAGCTTTTCACAGAGCATTAAAATGCCTTGAGCAACTCCTAAAAGACCTGCATAAACAATCCTTAAAGGCCCATTATTTATAATGGTTTCAGTAATTTCAGTACGTTTAATATTTGGGTAGTTTCTGTAGAGAAACAATTGCGGTTTGGAGGTAATTTTACCTACATGAGTTAAGATCTCGTTACTTTGACCCAAAACCAAATCTGCAGATTTATAATTAAAACGTTCTAGTTTTTGGAGCATTTTATAACCAAATCCTTGTTTTAAGGCACCAAGTTCAAACCCAGCGCTAGGCCACAAGTCGCTAACATTAAGAATCAATTTACGTTTTTTAGATTGTAAAAAAAGCATACAGGTAAAAGCTACCAAAAGCGGAGGAGATTGCACAATTACTTTGTTGGGAATTTTATTCCACATAAAAAACCAAACCAAACTTATACTGTATGATAGCATGGCAAACAAACGCACAAACTTGTTTTTAGATTTGCTAGCAAAAAGCCATAGCCTAATAACCGTAGTGTTGTTATCTCTAGATTTTACTTTGAATTTTCCCTTATAACCAGCAAATACTTTACCCGTTGGATAATTAGGCAGAGGTGTTACAACGGTTACATCATAATCGGTTTTTAAACCCTGTGCCAAATGAAAAATACGGTTAGATGCCGCACCAATTTCTGGCGGAAAATAACTCGTAATGATCATTAATTTTTGCATAAACCTATTTTATAAAGGAAGTGAACTGTTTTAGTTTTCCAGATTTAGAACGATCAAGTTTAGCAACACGCTCAAAACTAATAGAGATTCCGGGTTCTAAATATTGTACCATTGCCTTACCAATGGTTTCTTTTTCATTAGATGAAAGCTCATTTTTGCTTACATATTTTATTTTGAAAGCATCTAAACTTAACTGCTCAATCACAAACTCAGAAACGTTTCCATCATCTTCAATAACACTTTTGGTAATATAGTAAAAGGTGAGTCCGGCCGCAGTTTTGCCACTAGGCAATGTTGCAATATCATTTGTTCTTCCGATTAATTTTTTTAAAATCGGTTTTTGTAAGGAACTGTCTTCACTTAAAATTCCGATATCACCAATATCGTATCGTATAAAGGGATGTGCTTTATTATATAGTGAAGTAATAACAATACGCCCTTCGTGCCCATAAGGCAACACATTGTCATTGTCATCTAAAATTTCAACATAGAGCGTTTCGCTATTTATTTGCCACTCTTCTTTAGGGTTTTGAAACGCAATGAGGTCTAATTCGGAAGCACCATATTCGTTAATAACCGGAACGCCAAACTGGGTTTCCAAAAGCGCTTTGTCATCATCAAATAACATTTCAGAAGTGACGACACATACCTTTAAGGTTGGGCAAACCGATTTTAGGACCACACCTTTTCTTTTAAGAAATTTGGCAAACTGCACTATTGGGCTGGTATAGCCATTGACATAATCAAATTTTGTGGAACTAAACTTTAATAATATCTTTTCAAAAGCCACATCACTCAAATCAAAAGCGGAAAACCGATGGCGATTGCTAAACCAGTCTTTCAAACGTTCTTTATAATACCCTTTTTTATCTAAAGGAATTCCATAAAACCTAGCTTGTTTTGAGGTGTTAAAATCTATATCAAACCAGCCAAAGCGATTCATGATTTCTGCCCAAGTAAGTGCATGGCACCATTTGTCTTTAGCAAAAATAAAGGGGTCTCCAGAACTGCCAGAGGTTTTATTAACATAAACGCTGCCATTTTTAAAACCATTGCTCAACCGTTGTTCCAAGGGCTGTTGCAAATGTCGCTTGGTCATGACAGGAACAGATTCCCAATTAT
>JAGQYS010000132.1 GCA_020435965.1 Flavobacteriaceae bacterium
GCATTATGATATTCCATGGTCATCATCATCTTGTCCCATTACTTCTTCAGCCAAATCTGCAAAATCTGAAGCAGCATCATCAATAGCCTGTTCGTATTTATCTTTATCCCAAATCTCAATGATGTTTACAGCAGATGCCAACACAACGTCTTTTGCAATTCCTGAAAAACCAATTAAATCCTTCGGAATTAGTAAACGACCTGTACTATCAACCTCTATTACTTTTACACCTGCAGTAAATCTCCTGATAAAATCATTGTTCTTTTTCTTAAATCGATTCAGCTTATTGACTTTAGCCATCAAAGCATTCCATTCTGACATAGGATACAACTCCAAACATGACTGAAATACAGCACGTTTAAGCACAAAACCATCTTGCATAGCAGCAGACAGTTGCTTCTTTAGTGGAGCAGGAATCATTAATCTTCCTTTAGCATCCGCTTTGCACTCGTATGTTCCAATGAATGAATTCAATACCCTTGATTTTCCACTTTAAGGTTTAAGAATCAAATATATTGAAAAAATTACCACAATTTACCACAATTTCCCACTTTTGTTGATAAGTTTTGCCTTTTGATATTTTCAACAATTAAAAAATTGAGTGAAATCAATATATGAGAGTAAAATATTGAAGTGGTATTTATCAACAGATTAGAGAAACAAAAATCTTTAGATGAAACCGATTGAATAGCAATTATTCTGTTTGTTTTAAAAAGGATTTAGTTATATTTGTTTTTAACACTAAGCACTAAAGTCATAGATGGTACACCTTTTAAAAAAAGAAAAGGATTATAGATATATTGAGGTAGGAGAAGGCACACCGATTATAGTGCTTCACGGTTTGATGGGCGGATTGAGTAATTTTGATTCGGTCACAAATTTTTTTGGTAAAAATGGCTATAAAGTTATTATACCAGAGCTCCCCATCTATACCATGTCACTTTTAAAAACCAACGTTAAAAGTTTTGCTAACTACTTAAAAGACTTTATTGAATTTAAAGGTCTTGACAATGTTATTTTATTAGGAAATTCATTGGGTGGACACATTGGTCTTTATCACACAAAATTATATCCAAAAAAAGTAAAAGCGCTTGTCATTACTGGAAGTTCGGGATTATATGAAAGTGCAATGGGTGGTGGTTATACAAAACGTAGCGACTATGAGGTTATAAAGAAAAAAGCGCAAGATGTGTTTTATGACCCTGCTGTAGCTACTAAGGAAATCGTAGACGAAGTCTATGAAACCGTGAACGATAGAAATAAGCTCGTAAAAACCTTAGCCATTGCCAAAAGTGCCATAAGACACAACATGGCTAAAGATCTTCCAAAAATGCAAACACCAACCTGTATTATTTGGGGGAAAAACGATACTGTAACTCCACCTGAAGTCGCCAAGGAGTTTCACGAGCTTTTACCAGATTCAGATTTGTATTGGATTGACAAATGTGGTCATGCCGCAATGATGGAACATCCTGAGGAGTTTAATACAATTTTAAATTCTTGGTTAGAGAAGCGTGGGTTTTAAAAGCCCGTCCCTAGCCCTTCCAAAACGGAATGGAATAAATGTGTTAATAACCAAAG
>JAGQYS010000133.1 GCA_020435965.1 Flavobacteriaceae bacterium
CTTGTTCATTATTGTTTTGTTTAAATTAATTGCTGCGAAATTAATGATTTTTTGAGATATTTCGGAATGTATTGTCGAATATAGGGGTTTAAAATTTAATATTTGTTACATTTGATTTATATGAAAGAACTTCTGAACAAATGGTATAAAAATCATGCTTTAGTATACAAAATACTATTGTTTTTGTTGACAACTCTTTTCATTGTTTACTTATTTCCTAAAACGGGTAAGTTTAGATATTCTTTTGAAAAAGGAAAGCCATGGCAATCTGAAAATCTTTATGCACCTTTTAATTTTGCAATTCAAAAGACACAAGAAGAAATTAATGAAGAACGGATTGAAATTGAAAATAATGCTTCTGTTTACTTTGATATAAATCTTGAAATTCCGAATAATATAAAATTAAACTACATCACTAAATTCAATGAGGTTTTTAGTGATTCTGTTTCATCTAGAAAAGTTTTATTTAAACAAGGAACTGATATAATTGAGTCTTTGTATGAAAACGGAATTTTAGATACTGACTATCCATATGCTAATGAAAGACCTGTTGTTCTAGTAGCTTCCAATACGGTTGAAAAGCGTTTAGAATATAGAAATCTCATTGAAATAAACCAATTGCGAGATCGGTTAGAGAGTTTTTTAGAACAATCAACTTCTTCTGAGAATAAAAATAGAATGATATCTCTGTTTTTTGACGTCGTTAAACCAAATATTACTTTAAATGAAACCCTAACAAAAACCACATTAGAGGAGGAGCTTTCTCAAGTATCACTAACCCGTGGTAGTATTGATAAAGATCAATTGATAATATCCAAAGGTCAAGTAGTAGAAGATGAAGAGTATAATATTTTAAAATCACTAAAATCTGAATATGAATCTCAGGTTTGGAACACTGCTAATTACAATTGGGTTCTTGTAGCATATACGCTATTAGTGGCATTAGCACTTTTAATGCTATTACTGTTTTTACAAAAATATAGGTTAGAAGTATTTGAAAATAATACCAAAGTTACTTTTATATTCTTCAACATTGCATTGATGATATTGCTCACTACTCTGGTGATTAATTATAATTCGCAGTACATATATGTAGTTCCTCTGTGTATTTTGCCATTAGTTTTAAAAGCTTTTTTTGATGCAAGGTTAGGACTATTTGCACATGTGCTAACCGTATTGCTTTTGGGCTTCATTGTGCCAAATAGTTACGAGTATATGTTTCTTCAGATTATTGCAGGAATTGTAACTATATTAACAGTTTCAGAATTATACAAGCGTGCAAATCTTTTTATTTCGGTTGGGCAAATAACACTGATATATATAATAGCTTATTTTGCTTTTTTTGTAATTCACGAAGGACAGATAACAACTTTAAAATGGGATACTTTTGGGTTGTTTATTCTGTGTGGATTGGCAACTTTATTCGTACAGCCACTAATCTATATTTATGAAAAGATTTTTGGTCTTGTATCTGATGTATCACTGCTAGAATTATCAGACACCAATACAAAGCTTTTAAAAGAATTATCTAATAAAGCACCAGGCACATTTCATCATTCCTTAAATGTTGCCAATTTGGCCGAAGCTTCTGCTAATGAAATAGGTGCTAACTCAATGCTTGTAAGGGTTGGAGCATTATATCATGATATTGGTAAAATGAAGAACCCAACCTATTTTACTGAAAACCAAACTAATGGTATCAATCCACACGAAGAGCTTTCAAGTAGAGAAAGTGCTACGATTATTGTAGACCATGTATTGAATGGTATTGAAATTGCCAAAAAATATAATCTACCAGACCGTGTGATTGATTTCATTAGAACACATCATGGGACAAGTGTTGTTTATTATTTCTACATGAAGGAGAAGTCGGAACATGAAGATATAAATATTGAAGACTTTTCATATCCTGGACCAAAACCTTTTAGTAAAGAGACTGCAATTTTGATGATGTGCGATAGTGTGGAAGCTGCATCAAAAAGTCTTAAAGAACCAACAACTACTAAGATTAATGATTTTGTAGAAAATATTATCAACAAGCAGATGGAAAGTGGTCAATTCCTAAATGCTAATATTACTTTTAAAGAAATTCAATCTATCAAAAAGGTCATAAAGCATAAGCTTGCCAATATATATCATTTAAGAATAGAATATCCTGAATAAGAAATAAAAAGTCGGGATGACTGGATTTGAACCAGCGACCCCTAGCACCCCATGCTAGTACGCTACCAGGCTGCGCTAC
>JAGQYS010000134.1 GCA_020435965.1 Flavobacteriaceae bacterium
AAAAAGCCGAAAAGGCTCAAAAAAAAGCTGAAAAAGCTCAAAAGAAGGCCGAAAGGGAATTAAAGCAAAAGCAAAAAGCTCAAGATAATTTTGAAAAGGCCACTAAAAAGCTACAACAAAATCAAGAGAAGTACGAAAAGCTAAAAAGCAAAGGCAAACTATCACCTAATGACGAAGAAAAATGGCTGAAAAAACTGGAAGGTTATAGAGAGGATTTAGAAAAAGCTAAAAAGAAATTAAGCAAATCATAACTCTGATAGACAATAAATTACATATCGCATTGATACAGTCTGTTTTGGCTTGGGAAAACCCAAATCAAAACAGACTTCATTTTTTAGAACAGATTAACTCAATCACACAACCTGTTGATATTATTGTACTGCCAGAAATGTTCACATCTGGTTTTACCATGAATGCTAATGCTATTGCTGAAACCATGGAGGGCGAAACAGTTAGCTGGATGAAAGGCATTGCTTCCAAAAAACAGGCTGCCATAACAGGAAGTTTAGTGATAAAGGAGCATGGTAAATTTTATAACCGTTTGCTTTTTGTGTATCCAAATGGTCAAATTGACACATATGACAAGCGCCATACTTTTACACTTGCAGGAGAAGACAAAGTTTATACGGCTGGAATAAAAAAGAGCATTATCAATTATAAAGGTTGGACTATTTGTCCGCTTATTTGCTATGATTTACGCTTTCCTGTTTGGGCTCGAAATATTGAAAATTATGACCTATTGCTTTATGTTGCCAACTGGCCAACACCACGTATCAATGCTTGGGATGCGCTCTTAAAGGCAAGAGCCATCGAAAACATGAGCTATTGCATTGGCGTCAATCGTGTTGGACTCGATGGCAATAACCATGAGTATTCTGGACATTCAGCTCTTTATGATGTTTTAGGAAACCGAGTGGATGCCATACCATACGAAAAAGAAGCTGTGGAAATCGTCACTATAGACAAATCGGAATTGGAATTACATCGAAACAAACTCAACTTCCTCAACGATAAAGACGATTTTATTCTAAAATAAATTCTTCAATTAAATCCCAATTTGCAGATGCTTCTATAAGTCGGTCATAATAACTGATACGTTCTGGCTGAATCTTTTTAAGATAATTGCCTGTATCCCATTTTTGATTACCATTAGTATCATATACCACTCTAATATAGTAATCTCCTGTATTGATAAATCTAAAATCAAATGGTTTTGGCTGCTCTGCGAATTGTTCATATTTAACCACGCCTTTATCGTCGGTCAATTGAACAATAACAGGATACTTGGCGTTTTTTAAAGTAACTCTAATGTTTGCAAAATCTGAATAAGCCCTGGTTCTTACATTGTAATTGAGTGTGTCGTTGACATTGCCAAAGAAATCAGTAAGCGCTTCTGGTAACATCTGAATTTTATAGTTATTGGATTCTTTCTTTTCGAACTTAAAAGTATAGATATTATGCAATTGATCAAATTTGGTAGTAAATGGTACATCAACCGAATCCTTATCTATAATTTTTATTAGATCCTCGCGAAGCAATGTAAACGGAATAGAACCTTCAATCTCAAAATCTTTATCAAAATTCATATTACCAGATCGCAGGGCATTAACTACCAGTGTATCCTTTTTTATATCTCTAAATTTATGTGTCAACGTGTCTCTGTACTGTTTGTTGCTCACTACAAATAATGTAGAATCTCTTTCAAGATTTTTATTGTACCAATAATATAGCGTGTCTTTTGCTTTATCTTTAGTAATTCGTTCAACGAGCCCATCTGGTTTATCACCTAGAAGCTCGATTTGTGTGTCTTTATAATCGCCTTCGTATCCAAACGCTATTTTTTGACCAGCTTCTTGTTTTGGCCTAAATGCTTTAAAATCTAAATCTTCTTTAAACAGTTTAATGGTATAAACAGAATCTGTAGGAACTGTTATTATTTGGTCCAGAAACCCGATTTTATCTGTTTTTTGCTGGTAGGTAAAATTTCGGTTCTCGTCTTTTAATGCCACCAACTTATAAGTGCCTGCTTTAATGTTTTCAATACTGAAATCTGTGACACTGTCCAATGTATTTGTTACATATTTGGGTTTTTTATTGTAAACAACCGAATCATTATAAGTGGAATCTACTTCATAGAGCATCACTGACACAAAAGTGTCAACTGTTCTGTTTTCTGCATCAACGATGTTTCCCTTTACAGAAAGTGAATCGATATAAGTTCCAGTAGAAAACACATATTTATAATAAGGATATGGATTGCCTTCGTTATTATCAACAATACTTTGTCCAAAATTAAACGCATAAGTTGTGTTTGGCTCTAAAGTGTCTTTTATTTTTATGGTGATGTATTTACTCGCAGTTCCTAAAGGTGTAATGTCTGGTTCAGGATCCATTGGTGGCGAAATAATCAGCTGTTTTTGAATGTCTTTTATTTTGACATACTCATTAAAGTAAATTTTAATTTCTTTTCCTGTAAAATGAGTGCTGTAATTTTCAGGAACTGAACGTGTAATTTTTGGTGGTTCTACATCTTTTTCGCCTCCAGAAGGTGTCCCTCTATTAGCACAATTGGCAAGTGTAGCAAGCAATACAACAAAAAGTACAGATTTATAAAAGGGTTTAAACATTATTTGGTTTAAATTTTAGGCAAATTAACGACATATTTTATTGAAACGGAAAAATTACTCAGCAATTGCCATAGTTGCTAAACTTATTGTCACGCCTTCAATTTTTAACAAGGCATTAGCACAGGTTTCAATGGTAGCTCCTGTCGTAATAATATCATCAACCAACAAAATGTGCTTTCCTTTAAGGGTTTCGTAATCAGCAATTGAAAAAATAGCATCCTCATTTGTCCAACGCTTTAATCGGTCTTTAAAAACCTGTGTTTTAGTCGCTTTTGTTTTTTGAAGTGTGGCTGTGTTAAATTCTACTTTCAAAGCATGAGCAATTTCTTTTCCAAATTTATGCACTTGATTGTAACCACGTTTGCG
>JAGQYS010000135.1:0-311 GCA_020435965.1 Flavobacteriaceae bacterium
GACAACCCAGAAGCTTTTGACCAAAAAGCAATAGAACTCTGCACTAATGCAGAAGTCTGGAAAGACAACCAAAACAACGGTTTTAAAGTTTTAAATCAACGTTTTAACAAAGCCAATTTTGAAAATGACTTTGTGCAAAAAATTAAAACCTTAAGCACAGATTTAAAAACCCATCGCCAAAGCAATTTTATAGGTAATGTATTGCAACACCAAACTTTGCAAAGTACTAAGTATTTGAGTAAGTGGATTGAGGAAAAGAATAGGTGAAATTAAGGTTTCGTTTTTGCGCCCACTGTGTATGGCGTAGTGAG
>JAGQYS010000135.1:491-1957 GCA_020435965.1 Flavobacteriaceae bacterium
CGCAGGCAATTACATACCAACGGTTAGTATATGAAAAGTAGTGAATTAAAAAGCACTTACTTTTCAATAAGTAATATACTTAATTAAATAGAAAAGCGATTTAGGTGAACACCTAAACCGCTATTTTTTATATGCATTGTTAGCTGTAGTTTTTTTATAATCAATGCTCAAATCTACTTCTTTTTTAAATTCTTTATAAGTTTGTAAAAAATATAAATGTGGCTCAAAAAAGTGGTCAAACCATAAGTTATAAACATTAACCAAATAAAACCTAAATTCTGGTCGTAGAGTTTTAATCCGAAAAATTGTGGGAATGCTGTAATCAAATCTCCAAATCCTATAACGTTAAAAATCCAAACTATTGGAATAGCAAAACTCCACTTATTCTTTAATGCAATAACAGCAACAATTGCTAATATGGCTGTAATAAAATCCAAAAGGCCTACTGTTGTTAAAAAATCAGTTGGAAAGCCATCATAAAATTGTTCTTTTGTCATAAACGACAAGCCTAAATACCTAAACGTATTTAAGAACACAAAAGGTAATAAAGCATCTTGAATATTTAAATTAGAAATTCTCGGCTGTATCCAATACTTAAAGCCTAGAATAATAGCGACTGTGCCAGTTAAGGCTTGTAAATTTATTATAGTAAAATTGTCCATATTTTATTGATTTAAAGCAGATTTTTGAAAACCCAGTATTGCACAAATACCTCCAATAATGGCAATACCTATTCTTATCCAATGTGAAATAACCCAACCATTTAACTTAATAGTAGCTGTTATATCATCATATTTAAGTGCCATAAAATCTAAATTCATTGGTAAATGATAAATGGAAGTTTGTATAATAGTAAATGTTAAAGCTAAAAATGCAAAAAACCAATACTTCCTGCTTTCGGATTTTTTATCACTTTTCAAAGACATAAAAAGACTACCTAACCAAGCTGGCATAAGTGTTAATGCAGTTGGGACTAATAGCAAAGGAAAGTCTATTACAAAAAATTTCATAAAATCATTAGGGTCAAGTGACTGCCAATATATGGCATGGCTCAATCCGATATTAAGCATATTTCCCACAAATGCTCCAATGGCAATTATGGCAATTATTGATATTATTTTCTTCATTATCTCATTTATTTGGTATAGGTTTTTTATTGAGTTGTTTGAAAATAAATTTTGGTGCTAATCTGCTCATTAGCCTTAGATTTGAAGACATTCCCGGTGTTATTTCTTCTTTTCCTTTTATAAAATCTTTCCAAAACAGTTCTGCCAGCTTTTGGGTTGGCATTGGTTTAAGGTTGTCATCTTCGGCAATATCAGCTTTGTGCGCTAATGGGGTATCCACTACAGGTGGTAAAAGTTCAACTACTTTTATATGATGTGGCTTTAATTGTGGTCTTATGGCCTGTGTCCAAAAATGTAAAGCCGATTTCGTTCCCGAATACACAGGTGCTTGTGAAAAGG
>JAGQYS010000135.1:2073-5937 GCA_020435965.1 Flavobacteriaceae bacterium
AGTAGTTTCTGCAAGTCGTTTTCTTCGTTTCCAGCATCTATCAAATTCATAATTCCTGCATTATTAACAAGAATATCAATACCATCAAATTTTTCATCCATATCATCTACCAACATTCTAACCTCTGCATCGTCTGTGACATCAATTTGGAAAATATGTATTTTAGGATTCTCGACTTTTACTTTTTCAAGTTTGGATAAATTGCGTCCAATAATGATTACAGTATTGTCATTTTCTATAAATTTTTTGGCTAACGCAAGTCCAATTCCTGAACTTCCACCTGTGATTAATACTTTTTGGTTGTTGTATTCCATTTTACTTTTGTAATTTTACTATTAAATTGAAAGTAAAAATAATAATTACTATCGAATTAATAGTAAAAAAGATATAAAATGTGAAAAATAAATTTAGATCGAGTTGTCCAATGGCTTCTGCACTTGATATTATTGGCGATAAATGGTCGTTACTTATTATTCGGGATATGTTGCTTGGGCATAAGAAAACATTTAAAGAAATTTCAGATTCAGAAGAAGCAATTGCACCAAGTATTTTGTCAGCAAGATTAAAATTATTGGAATGTTTCGAGTTGGTTACAAAAAGGAAGTTACCCGACAACTTGAAAGAAAATATTTATTTACTTACTGAAAAGGGAATTTCTTTAGCTCCATTGCTTACAGAAATCATATTATTTGCAGATAAAAATTTCCGTCAATTCAATCCTAAAATGTTATCTATTTCAGATAAAGGATTTAATAATGATAAGTCAATTGTTATTCAAAATATTCAGAATGGCTATCGGGAAATGGTTAAAAATACGATACGTTAATATGGTGTTCTGCGCTTTTTTTAAATTACAGCTAACGTTTAGGATATGAATCTGTTTCAATACTTCGACTTGGCTCGGTACAGGTCAATTATATCTACCGATAACGAAGTTTGTTGAAATTTTTTAGAAAATCAAGGGTGCTGTTAGTTTTTGTTTCTAACTATAGGTGACTAAGATGAAATGTGTTGAAATAGTAAAAGCTGATTGCTTTTAGGACAAGTATTTTGTTTACGCTTTATTGTATTAGTTAGCAGAAGCTCTGTCAAAACCTACCGTTTCTCTATAAAGTTGCGGTGATATATCTGTATTTTTTTTGAAAAAACGACTAAAATAGTACTCGTCGTTATAACCTAATTCAAAGGCAATCTCCTTAACCGTTTTATGGGTTAGATACAGTTCTCTTTTTGCTTCTATAATGATACGCTCAGAGATTAAATCGGTTAATGTTTTATTGAAATGGGTTTTGGTTAGTTTGCCAAGTGCTTTAGGTGTAATAGCCAGCATTTGCGCATAATCGCTTGCTGAATGTTTTGTTTTGTAATGCGAGTCGATGTAATTTTTTAAATTTTGTAAAATAAAAGGAGTGTCGGTGTCTGATGTTAATTTGGAGGATTTTTCTTCTTGTTCTGTTTTTAATCGAGAAGCAGTAATTAGAAATATTTTTAAATAAGCAATCAGTAATTCATATTGTGCCAAAGCCGATTTTTTCATTTCGTTCTTAAGTTGCCCAATTATCATATCAAAATTTAGGGCAGCACTATCATCAATTTTTACCATTGGTGAATTGTAGATATTGTTGAATAATACTCCATTGCAAGCTACTTCTTCATGATGTTTGTGGATACAAAAAAAATCGGGATGAAAATGAATTACCACACCACTTAAAGCGGTGTGGGCATTAACCATAAAAGGTTGATAGGGTGAAAACGACAACAACATACCAGCTTCAAAATCGTATTCACAAAAGTCAGCTTTAAGATTGCCTTGGCCTTTTTTAATCCATATTAGTGAGTAGTAGTTTAGTCTTTGAATATGATCAAAAGGATACTCATTATCTAAGGAATATACTTTAAAAGCCAAGTTACCTGTTTGAGGATTAATAAGCGTGTAGTTGTTGTTTTGCATCATAGTATATTATGTAAGTTTTCTTTCGTGTTCATCTATTTTCATGTCGTTTATGCTGGCAAAACGCTTTTTCATAAGACCGTTTTCATCAAATTCCCATAGCTCATTTCCATAGGCTCTGAACCATTGGTCGTTTTTATCTTGAAATTCATACTCAAATCTTACGGCCATTCTGTTTTCTCTAAAACCCCAGAGTTCTTTTTTCAATTTATAGTGTCTTTCATTGTTCCACTTTTCAGTTAAAAAATCTACAATTTCTTGTCGACCATTTATAAATTGTGTTCTATTTCTCCATTCGGAGTCTGGTGTATAGGCTTTTGAAACCTCAACAGGGTTTTTAGTGTTCCAGGCATCTTCAGCCATTTGAACTTTTAGTTTTGCGGTCTCTTCGTTAAAAGGAGGTGCTGGAAATTTTTTCATAGTTTTTGTTTATTTTATTCTAAATCTGTTGAATCATTGATAATCCATTCCCCTTTTATTAATTGGGTAACGTAACACTTATCTGCCTTTTCAATTAGCATAGTTCTTTGTTCAGGAGTAAGCTTGCCAGAAATTTTTATGGAAGAATCCACTTCAGTTATGAAACTACCATCTGTATTTCGCTTTGCTACTTGTGTTAATTTAGCGTCTACATCTTCGATCTCAATATTTTTTCGTCTCGCTACACTTCTAATGGTTGCTACTTTACACATTGATATTCCCGCTAATACCAATTCTGTTGGAGACATCCCTAAATCTGTTCCATCCACTTTAACGGGTTCATCACCAACTATCGTGTGCTTGCCATTGGTAATTATAGATTGATAGCCAGTTGGGATATTTTTTATTATTATTTCTGTTGCCATTGTTTGGGTTTTTTAATTAACTCGTTTTGCTTAATATAGAATAAAAAGAGCCTATTTGATAATTCTGGGATACTTCAAGCATTATATACTAAGAATGTTCTATCACTTTCAAATAGACCCTTAATTATTGCTAATATTTTTAAATTGTTTCTGCTAGCGGAAAATCTACTGGCACTTTAGTGAGATTGTGTAAATAGTTCATAGCAGTTTTGTCACTTACTTGAAGAATAAGGTCTACAAGATTTTCTTCTGTATAGCCTTGCTCAAAGAAGTTTTCTACAGTAACATCATTAGCCTTACCTCTATATTTAGTGATTTCAGCGGCTAAACTTACAAGGGCATTTAGTTTTGTGTTTTCACTTTTTCCTTTTCTAATATCTAATAGTTGCGCATCGGTAAAACCATTCATTTTTCCTAATACAAGATGTGCACTTTGGCAATAAATACACTCGTTAACCTGACTAACGATAAGGTTTACAGCTTCTTTTTCTTTATTATTTAAGGACGTTTTTGCATTTTGATAATCTAAAAAGCGCTTTAATCCGTTATCGGAATATGCTATAGTAGCATATAGGTTGGGTACAAAGCCTAAAGCTTTGTTTAAGTTGTCAAAAATTTCTTGATTTGTTTGAGATACTTCATCTCTTGTAGGTACTTTAAATTCTGATGTTAAATTTTCCATTTTCGCACCTATCCCTATAATGGATTTTAAAAATCTAAATATACGGTCAAAAGGTGCTAAATTAAAGAATAATTAAAAAATTTAGCAATGACACTAATAGAAGTACAAAAAAAGTACAACACACAAGCGAAATGCTTGAAATTACTGGAAAAACTACGTTGGGGCAAAACCGTAAAATGCAGTTATTGTGGCTCAACAAAGACAAAACGCCAAAAAGCCGAGAAAAACCGTCATACTTGCAAAAATTGTAAACGGTCATTTTCGGTGTTGGTAGATACCATTTTTGAAGATACAAGGCTTCCGTTGCCAAAATGGTTTATCGTTATCGCAATGATGCTCAACTCAAAATCAGGCATTTCAGCCAAGGAAATACAACGCAATATAGG
>JAGQYS010000136.1 GCA_020435965.1 Flavobacteriaceae bacterium
TCCACAAATAGTTTGTTCCGCCTGAAGCGGTTAGTGTAACGCTATCGCCTTCACAAATGGTTTGATCTGCTCCAGCATCTGCCACTACTCCATCTGTAACTGTTACTATTACAGCATCTGTAGCCTGACATCCTACTCCGTTTGTCACAGTAACCGAATAGGTTGTTGTCACGCTTGGGCTTACAGTGATGCTTGCAGTGGTTTCGCCTGTGCTCCACAAATAAGTCCCTCCTCCTGTTGCTGTTAATGTTGTGCTGTTTCCATTGGTTATTGTCACATCTGCTCCAGCATTTGCTGTTGGCAAAGGGTTAACAACCACTAAAACATTATCTGAATCTGAACATCCATTTTGAGTTACGGTTACTGTATATGTTGTTGTAGTACTTGGACTTACAGTTATACTTTGAGTTGTTTCGCCTGTATTCCAAGCATAAGTATCTCCTCCTGTTCCTGTAAGTGTTGTACTTTCTCCTTCGCATATAGCGATATTTGATCCAGCATCTGCTGTAGGTTTGGCATTTACAAAAACTGTCACGTCATCTGAAGCTGGATTTCCCATTTGGTCTAAACCAGAAACTGTATACGTTGTCGTAACCGTTGGAGCTACTGTTATACTTGCTGTTGTTTCACCTGTATCCCAAGAAAAGCCAGAGCCACCAGAAGCAGAAAGAATTGCAGTGTCTCCTTCACAAATTGTAATATCTGAACCAGCAGAAAAAGACAGTGTAAAGCCGTTTAAATATAATTCCAAATTGGTATAACCTTCTCCATTGAGATAATTTCTATCAGCAGGATTGTTTATATCCAAGCCATTTGCTATTTCCCATGAATCTGGCATACCATCGTTATCTGTGTCTAGCAAAGCACTAGTTGAATTTAAAGTTGGAAAACCTCCCACTTCAGCCTGAGTATCAATTATGGTTGATGTTGTTGTGTTGTATCCATTAATTATTCTATTGTCTACAGCATCTCTAATTGGTAAAATAGCTCCTGAATTGTCAAGAATATCTGTAATAGCATCATTCACTGTATCTGGTGAAATTCCGGAATCTAAAGGAGGAGTTGCTTGCTCAAATGGCAGTAAGGCTCCGTCCAATTCTGAAAGCCCAGCATAATCTGAAATATTTCCAGAAGCATAAGCTTGAGTTTGTGCTGCTGGATAGCCTGGTGCAGTATAAAAATCTGCCATATATTCGGCTAAAAGGAATGGTTCTCCTCTTTTAAAATAGCTATTTATCAATGCAAAATGATTTGCTGTACCAATTGCAGTTGTATACCTCATATTGTATACAATGTTGTTTATCATTTCAAAAGAACAGCCACCTTCAGATCGAATACTATGTTCCCAGTTGCTTGAGAATAAATTTTTATAAAGAGTAACGTTATCTGAATTTTCACTCATTTTAAAACCTTCTGAGTTATTCCCAGATGCATGATGGCTACTGTATAAAGCTTCAGAAAAAATACAATATTGAAACGTCACATCCTTTACACCATCAGCAGCATTTGTACTGCCATAAATTTCAACTATTTCGTCAATAGACCAACTCATTGAACAATGATCGAAAATAACATTGCTTGTTCCACCTGGTTTTCCTAAAATTCTTACGACATCTTTATCTTCGCTATCACTACCAACTACATTTCCACTAGCGTCTTTATAACCATTATCTCCTAAACGGAATCTTAAATGCCTTACCATTACATTTGATGCTTGTACAACGAAACTAGAATTTGCAATGCAGACACCATCTCCAGGAGCTGTTTGTCCTGCTATTGTAAGATCTCCATTTGTAACAACAATATCAGAATTTAAATTAATGTTACCACTTACATCAAATACTATTGTTCTAGGTCCTGAAGCACTACATGCATCTCTAAAGCTACCTGGTCCACTGTCATTTAAGTTAGTGACTTTATAAACATCTCCACCTCTTCCTCCAGAGGTGTATTTTCCAAAACCTTCTGCACCCGGAAATGCTGGTGTTTGCGCAATAACTTGGTTAAATGAGAGTAAGCAAAAAGCTATGGTTAATTTAATGGAAAATAATAATTTGAAGTTAGAATATGCAATAGCTATTCTTAAATATTGTAAATATTTCATTACGAGTAGTTTTGAGGCAATACTATACAGGTTAAATTCAAGCACAATCTAGTTATTTTAAGCATCTTGTAATGTAACTTAACCAATATTTTCGATAAAATGCTAATATTTTGTAAGAATTAACTTTAAAAAAACAGCTTTTTGTAGAATATTTTGACACTTTAGCGATATTTATTGAAGTTTCGCAAAATATAATTTGGCTAAATAAATCGACTAATAATAGCTTAATACTTATTAAAAACAGTTAACAATGTTTAAAAAAAGTGAAAGGAAAATTAAATATTATATCTTATTTAATAACGATACTTTTTGAGTGTTCTTTATCACTATCAGAAACTTTAATAATGTAAACACCATCACTTATTCTGGCTGTGTTAATGGTCCGTATTACCTCTTGACCATCGTTGCCATTAAACTCATCAGAATGTATTAGTTTTCCTGAAATATCAAAGAGATATAAAGCACATTCGTCTTCTAGTCCTGTGAGCTTTATATTTAAAATATTATCTGACACTCTAGAATCTATATAAGCAATGAATGAAAAGTCTTCGTCTTTTGGTATTATTTCCTCGTTTTCACAAATATTTACAGATACCATAATTTCATCAGCATTAGAGTCCATTGAGTTAGATGCTATTACAGTATACATAGTATCGACGTTTGGACTTACAATTATGCTTTGCGTAGTTTCGCCAGTATTCCATAAAAAATCTTCTGCACCTGAAGCAGTTGCAGTCAGAGTGATTTCATCTCCTAGGCATATTGATGTATCTTCACCAGCATCAACAGCTACTTGCTCAACAACACTTACAGTAACATCTTTAACATCATAACAATTATTTATATAACCTGTTACAACATAAGTTGTTGTTACACTAGGACTAACAGCAATATTGGGTTGCGTTGCACCATTGCTCCACTCATAATTGTTGGCTCCAGAAGCAGATAATGTAATATAATTTCCTTCTAAAATTGTGGTATCGTTGCTTACTGTTACTTCTGGTACTGGATTAACATCAACAGTGACATCATCTGTATCACTAGAAGATTCATTTGAAACAATAACTGTATAAGTTGTAGTAGAATTAGGACTGACAATAATACTCTGAGTGGTTTCGCCTGTGCTCCATAAGTAATCTGTTCCGCCTGAAGCGGTTAGTGTAACGCTATAACCTTCACAGATATCAACATCAGCTCCAGCGTTGGCTACTACCTGATCTGTTTCAACATTAACAATAACATCGTCTGAATCTTCACAGCCATTTAAAATCGCAATTACTGTATATGTAGTTGTTGCATTTGGTGATACTGTTATGTTTTGAGTAGTTTCGCCTGTACTCCAAATATAATTATTTCCACCTGAGGCTGTAAGAGTAACACTTTCTCCTTCAGAAATGGTTACATCAACACCAGCATTAGCTGTTGGATTTGGGTTAACAGTGACAATCACACTATCAGTATCTGAGCTATTTGCATTTGAAACGGTTACTGAGTAGGTTGTAGTTGTGCTTGGGCCAACTGTAATGCTTTGAGTGGTTTCGCCTGTATTCCATAAATAATCGGTTCCTCCAGATGCTGTAAGTGTTGTTGAAGCGTTTTCACAAATGGTAACATCTTCTCCAGCATTTGCAACTACTTGAGAATTTTCTACAATAACTATAACATCGTCTGAATCTTCACAGCCATTAATAAATACTGTTACTGTATAGGAAGTTGTTGTATTTGGCGAAACCGTTATACTTTGGGTCGTTTCACCAGTACTCCAAAGGTAAGTTCCGCCACCAGAAGCTGTTAACGTAGTACTTTCTCCTTCGGAAATGGTAACATCTGTACCAGCATTAGCTGTTGGATTTGGGTTAACAGTGACAACCACACTATCAGTATCTGAGCTATTTGCATTTGAAACGGTTACTGAGTAGGTTGTTGTTGTGCTTGGGCTAACTGTAATGCTTTGAGTGGTTTCGCCTGTATTCCATAAATAATCGGTTCCTCCAGATGCTGTAAGTGTTGTTGAAGCGTTTTCACAAATGGTAACATCTTCTCCAGCATTTGCTACAACCTGAGCATTAACTGTTACAATAACACTATCTGTATCTTCACAACCATTCATAAAAGCTGTTACAGAATACGTTGTGGTTGTATTTGGGTTTACAGTTATACTTTGCGTTGTTTCTCCTGTACTCCAAAGATAAGTATTACCTCCTGAAGCACTTAGTGTTGTACTATCACCTTCAAGAATAGATATATCATTTCCTGCATTAGCAGTTGGGCTTGAATTTACGGTAACCAAAACTTCATCGATATCAGTACAACCATTCTGAGTAACGGTTACGGAATATGTAGTTGTACTATTTGGTGATACATTTATTGAAGCTGAAGTTGCTCCAGTATTCCATAAATATGAGCTGCCTCCAGTTGCTGTAAGTGTAATTGTTTCTCCTTCACAAATGGTTTGGTCTGTTCCTGCATTTGCTGTTGGGATTTCATTTACAGTGACAATTACATCATCTGTATCAGATTCTGTTCCTATAAAGGCAGTAACAGTGTAAGTTGATGTTGTACTAGGTGTTACAGTAATAGATTGTGTTGTTTCACCTGTATTCCATAGGTAAGTGTTTCCTCCGGAAGCAGTTAAAGTTACTGATTGCCCTTCACATATATTTTGATCTTGTCCTGCATTGGCATTAACACCTCCGTTATTTAAAAAAAAAAGACCATTTAAATAATACTCCAGATTGGTGTAGCCATCTGGTTGTAAAATGTTTCTATCGCTAGGATCATTTTTATTAAGTCCATTGTCATCTTCCCAAAAATCTGGCATACCATCATTATCAGTATCTGTTGGAGCAGTATCACCTTGTATGTTTGGATAAGTACCACTAGTAGCTAAAGTTCCATTGCCATTATTCCAATTAGCAATGATTCTCTCATCTACTGCATCTCTATTAGGATAACTACAACCAACATTAGAAAGAATTTTACCTTCAACAGAGCTTGCTGCATCTACAACAATATTTGTTGATACATATGGTGAATTTTCAAGGTAAGGGCCTAAATCTGGAATGTCAATTTGAGCTCTGTTTTCAGGATAAATATTTCCATTAATATAAGCATGAGTATTGGAAATGGTGGCACCATCATCATTTGCTGAAATAATATAAGAGCCTGCAAAATTTACACCACTAGATTCTTTGTAATGATTTCCTGCATTGGTAAATCTGCAACCAAGACCCACTCCAGTCATTCTTTGGTTTCCATATACAAGGTTATTGATTTGTTCAGTATGGAAATTAGGGCCGTTAACGCCTTTGGTTCTAATGTTCCTATCTGAATTTAAAGCAAATAGATTATTATAAACGCTAATATTCCCTACATTTCCATCACATAACATACCATAACCAGACTCAGAAATGATACTATTTTGTATAGTAACGTTTCTTACAATTCCGTTTCCAGAACCTCTAACATTCATATTCTCATCTGGAGCCCAGCTTGCAGAGCAATGGTCTATGATGATATCTTGTTTTGTTTCTCCGTTCCAAGCGGTTACACCTAAGCAATCTTCATTTGCACCACCTCTAACTCTTAAATATCTTACTATGGCATTATTACAATTAAATATAATACCTCCTCCTCTAATTAAAATACCGTCTCCAGGTGCTGTTTGCCCTGCTATGGTAATGTTATCATTTTCAATATAAAGATCTTCGTTAAGTGTAATTGTACCTCCTACTTCAAATATAATGGTTCGTGCTCCAGAGGCTTCTACTGCAGCTTTAAAACTACCAGGACCAGATGCATTTAAATTGGTTACCTTTATTACAGAGCCACCACGACCACCTGATGCATTGCTTCCAAAGCCATAGGCTTCAGGAAAGGCTAGTGTTTGACTTATGGTGTTTTGTATTAATGTTGATGCTAGAAAGAGATAAATAAATACAATCTTGTATTTACATATAAAAAATCTTATCTCTTGCAGTTGGTAGAAACATGCAATAGTATTCATATTTGTAGGTTAAGTTTTTGCTAACGAAATTAGTTTGGGGCTTTTTCCGTTAGTTCAAACAAAAAGAAAATATTTCTAACAATACCTTCTTTTTATAAGTTTTCGATTAAATGATTAATAAATGTATTCTTATTCTTACAATAATATACTTTTTAAAGATGTATTTTACTCTTAATCGATTAATTAGCAATTTTTAAATCCTGCAGAATTGCATTCAATAAAATTTATATACGAGCTTTATTTAATCTTGGACGTTTTAAAAATGTTAAAATATTTTTTTCAAAATTTACTGATTCAATAAGAGGAATTTTACAAGATGAATAACTAGCTAAAAGTTCTTTAAACTAAAGTATTTAGCTTTTTATCTAAACTTAATGGATACTTACTTTGCTTAACAAAAAAAGTTCTAAATTGGTCGAGTTTAAAGAACTCATTAATGTATTCTGACTATTATTTTTAACGTTGATGAATAAAAAGATAACTAACAAAATAATCAACTCCATTGCTTACTAAATTTCAGTTAATACAAAAAGCTAAAGAAGTTTTAAAAAATCCAACGATAATAAATATTCTAATTGTTGGGGCAACGACTTTGTTTGTTAAAGGATTGGGCTTTGCGAAAGAAATTGTTATTGCTGATAATTTTGGTCTTTCGGAGTTAGTAGATACATTTTATATTGCTATACTTATCCCAACATTTGTTAATAATGTTTTTTTAGGAGGTTATCAAAGCGTATTTATCCCTAACTATGTTCATGAATTAAAGTCTGGTAATAACATTGGTGCTTTTCAAAGCACGAGTTTCATTGTTACTCTGGGTTCTGCACTATTATTTTGTCTTATATCGATATTGGTAACAGATGTTTATTTAGAATTCTTTTTTGATGGACATACGCCAAAGTACTATGAGTTAGTAAAGTTACAGTTCTACTATATTTTACCAAGTATGGTTTTTTGGGGTTTATCATCCCTTTTAAGTGGAATATTAAATATTGATGATGAATTCACTTACTCAACATTAAGCCATATATTTACACCTATTTCAATTATTGCATGCTTAGTCTTTTTTAAGGAAGAGCTAGGAGTCATTGTGTTGGCATTTGGGACTTTAGTTGGAGCCATTTTAAGCTTTTTATTTCTACTAATTTTATCTTTTAAAAGAAAATTGATTCAAATAGCTAAACCAAACTTTTTGTCCAACAATACCATTGAGATGCTAAGGCAGATTCCTGCAAAGTTGTCCTCAAACATTTTATCTGGCATGAATCAGATTGTTGATCAATATTTTGCTGCCAAACTAGTAGTAGGATCAATAGCTGCCCTAAACTATGGTGTTAAAATTCCAATGTTTTCAATAGGTATAATCACTATGGCTTTAGGAAATGTCTTGCTGCCATATTTTTCAAAAAAAGCTGCTGAAAACAGAAAAAAGTCATTTATTCAATTGCAAAAAATATTGAAAGTAATAATTATTGGAAGCAGTATTATGGCTTTAGTACTGATTTTGCTTTCAACTCCGATAATTTCAATTATTTTTGAGCATAATGCATTTACAGCAAATGATACCAAAATTGTTTCTAGAATACAGCAAATGTACCTCATTCAGGTTCCTGCTTACATTATAGCAATTATTTTGGTAAGATTTTTAGAGTCCATAAATAAAAATAAATTTATGGCTTATGTATCTCTGATTTGTTTAGTGCTTAACATTGCTTTAAATTATGCTTTAATAGAAAAATATGGCGTTTATGGTTTGGCATTGGCTACGTCTGTTGTTGCAATTATAAATAGCATCATTTTATATATGTATGTAAATCATTTGAAAAAGAAGGAGTTTTAACTAGAATTAAAAGTAATGCGCATATTCAAATACATTGTTTTAATATTGTTTGTTTGCAACATAGCAAGTATCACTTTAGTTAATTTTGGTGCTTCGGCTGGTAGCCTAGTTAGTGACATAACATTTGTTTTACTGCTTATATATTACTTTTTCAGTAATAAAAACAGACCTGCGTGGCCTTTTATCATTTTTCTTGTTTCTTACTTTATTGTTTCTGGGTTGATAGGCGTTCCTGACGAAAAATACTACTTTATAGATTTTTTTAAATATTTGGTTATCATAGTTTGTGGTGGCCAGTTAGTTTATAACACCAAAATAAATGAGCTACTAATTATCGTTGCCATAGGAGTTTCTACCATACTCTTTAATGCTTTGTTTTTTCCAACAGATTATGGACGCTATAGCGGATTTTACTTAAATCCGAATGAAGCTGGTTTTGCTGCACTAATTGGGTTTGCTTTGTGCTTTGGCGTTTCAAACCAAAAGTGGAAATTGATTGGTCAGTTCTTTTTTACTTTTTGCGGAATCCTGACTTTTTCGAGAACTTTTCTTCTTTTGTGGTTTATACTCATCATTGTATCTATTTTTCAGAATAGAAAAAACCTTAAAATATTAGGTATAGGTTTTGGGACCTTAATTTTTCTATTCAGTGTTTCCGAGCTTTTAAAATTGAATTCTGATAGGTTTTCAATGATTGATAACTTAGTCAATCAAGGCAGGTTGGTAGAGTCTGCCAATAAAAATGCAAGAACAGAAACTTGGTCTTTATATTACGATTTAATCACTGATGCTCCAATTTTTGGCCATGGTTATCAATCATTCATGAGTGATATGATATATGAAGATGGTGTTCATAATAATTACCTGAGAGTTTTAGGCGAATCTGGTTTAATACCTTTTTTGATGTTTATTGGTATATATCTTTATATTTTGTTCAAGAGCTTTAAAGTTTTTTACTCTGAAGGTTATCTGTTTTTACTCACTTTGTCGCTAGTAGCATTACATACAACAACACATAATTTTGACACGTTACATCATATAACTCTTGTATCGTTATGGCTCTATTTTAAAGTTGTTGAGATGTCTAATGATAATATTTATGATTAAAATAATGAGTTTTTATTAGAATATAAACAAAGCCACACATAATCATATTTAATTATAAAATTTAAATCTTATGAAATTCATTTTTTTCAAAGAGCACTTTAATAATAAAAAAACCAATAAAATTCTTCTGCTATTATTAAGCATGGATTTTTTATTGATATTTACGCATGCATTATTAGTGTTCCTAATCTATATACGAATTCAATTTGATTGGTCTAAAGCTGATATGTTTATGGTTGATAATGATAGTGGCTATCCCGAAATGTTTCAATATCTCAAATATTTTATTGTTATTCTGATTTTGATTTATCTTATTTTAAAAAAACAAGGCATTGGGTACATAGCTTGGCTTTTACTATTTACATTGCTATTATTGGACGACTCTTTGTTATTTCATGAAACTTTTGGTTCTTGGGCTGTTGATAAATTTAATTATCAACCAATGTTTGGCTTAAGAGCTCAAGATTTAGGGGAACTTACTTATGTAGCTCTTTTTGGATCCATTTTATTGTTCTTCTTGGTCTTTGGTTACATTAAAGGAGACAGTAACTATAAAAAAATAAATATTGATCTTGCTTTATTGTTTGCATTATTTCTCTTTTTTGGAGTTGCAATAGATATGATAGACCAATTAATTGGATATAATCGTTATTCGTACTTGGCTTTAATCTTAATTGAAGATGGTGGTGAGATGATTGCCTTAAGTCTTATTGTATGGTATTTCTTTCATTTAGTACTAAAACCAAATAACCATAATGTCTATTTATTTGAAAACTTTTACAAAAGCAAAAAATAGATGATTTACTGTTTTGAATGATTTTACTAAAATTAGCAAGTATTTTCCAAAATGATTAAACAAAAACTAAAAATAGGACTGCTTTTAAACCAATACAATGTGCCGCATTGGACTTACAAAATGATAGAGAACATACAAAACTCTTCACATTCTGAAATTGTTTTGGTAGTTAAAAAAGAGCAAAACAGCATAAAAAAAACCTCTATATTCAATCAGTTTTGGAGCCAAAAAAATCATGTCTTTTATAATCTCTATTCAAAATTTGAACAAAAATTATTTAAAACAGATTTTAACGCATTTGCCCTAAATGATTTAAAAAAAATAGTTAATTGCAGCGAAATAATTGTAAAACCCATAGAAGTTCAAAACAACGAGGCATTAACAGCAGACGACATTAAAAAAATCAAAACACAATCTGTTGATGTGTTCATTAAAATTGGGTTCAATACTTTAACAGGTGAGATTCTAAAAACTCCAAAATATGGGGTTTGGGATTATCATCATGGTAATTTTAAAATCAGCAAAGACACATTAGTTGGAGTTTGGGAAGTATTCAAACAAACCTACGAAACAGTAGTCACCCTACGAATACTAAGTGGACATCCAGATCAAAGTACCATAATCTCCAAAACAATTTACAACACAGACCACCTTTTTGTAAACAGAAATAGAAATAACTTGTTTTGGAATTCCAAATCAATACTTCCAAGAAAACTAAAAGAATTATATCTTGTCGGAGAGGAACAATTTTTTGGTAAGCTAAAAAAACAAAATAATGAACCCTTCTTTTATGACAATAAACGCTACACAATTCCAACAAACTATGAAACCTTAAAAAATGTATTTAAACTGTATTGGATCTCTGTAAAAAGAATTATCAAAGAACGTTTTTATTTTGCCCAATGGATTGTTTTGTTCAAACTAGAATCCAACAAACAAATGTCTAAATCTTTTTTTCAATTTAAAAGGTTGCTGCCACCAAAAGATAGGTTTTGGGCAGATCCATTCATAATAGAAAAAAACAACAAATTCTACATATATATAGAAGAACTGTTTTACAGTGATAATAAAGGTAAAATTTCACTTATTGAAATGGATCAAGAAGGCAATTATACAAATCCTGAAATAGTTTTAGAAACAGACTATCATTTGTCCTATCCTTTTTTAATTGAAGACAATAATGAACTCTATATGATTCCTGAAACAGAGGAAAACAGGACCATTGAGCTCTACAAGTGCATAGCATTCCCCAAAAAATGGGAATTAGAGAAAGTGCTTTTAAGTGATTTAAAGGCTGTAGATTCAACAATATTTAAGCACAACAATAAATATTGGCTATTTACTAATATTCACGAATTCCAAGGTAATCCAGGTATTGATGAATTATTTTTGTTTTATTCTGAGACCCTCTTGGAAAACAACTGGATTAGCCATCCGCAAAATCCAATAGCTTCAAACCCATCATTTACTAGACCAGCTGGAAATATTTTTATCAAAGAAAATAGAATATTCAGGCCAGCACAAAATTGCTCTAAGCACTATGGTTATGGCATGCAAATAAGAGAAATTGTAACCATTAATGAAACAGAATATGAAGAGAGGCAAGTGCAATCCATATATCCTAATTGGGAAAAAGACCTATTATCAACTCACACTTTAAACCATTCAGGTAAATTAACTGTGATAGATGCAAATATTTCCAGAAGAAAATAATATAGATCAATGACAAAGAAAAGAATAGCTTTTTTAGTTTACAATTTAGAGCTAGGTGGTGCACAACGTGTCGTCTCTACTTTGGCTAATTACTTTTCTAACATTTATGATGTAACGATTATTACCATTGTAAAGAGCAATGTGTTTTATTCATTAAATGATGCAGTAAAAATTTTGCATTGCAGGGAAAATGAAATCCAAAAATCCAATATCGTACAATCCCTTAAAACAAACTACAAACTATACAAAAGTATAAAGCAAATATTAAGAGATAATGATATTGATATTTTAATTAGTTTCATGACTACTGCTAATGTTTTAGGTGCTTTAGCAGCAAATTCTTTAAAAATCCCAAGTTTAATTTCAGAAAGAACCAATCCATATATTGAAGGTCCGAATTCAATTTGGAAAAAACTAGTCGATTACACCTATCCTAAAGCAGATTATACTATTGTCCAATCGCAATTGGTAAAAGATTATTATAAGGAAATAATTGATGACAATAAAATTGTTGTTTTACCAAACCCTCTTTCGGTTGAATTGACCAAAACTAAAAATCCATCCATTGAAAAAGAAAATATAATCTTGAATGTTGGCAGACTTGTAAGCAGTAAAGACCAAACTTTATTAATTAAAGCATTTTCAAATATCACTAATGAATCATGGAAACTTATTT
This sequence comes from Flavobacteriaceae bacterium, assembly GCA_020435965.1. Lineage (GTDB taxonomy): Bacteria > Bacteroidota > Bacteroidia > Flavobacteriales > Flavobacteriaceae > CAJQLB01. The sequence continues at coordinate 12,243 of JAGQYS010000136.1, forward strand.
TTGTTGGTGATGGCCCAATGCTTAATGAATACAAAGCATTGGTAAGTGATTTAAACCAACAAAACAACATTGTTTTTGTTGGTAAAATTGACGATATGTCTTCATACTACAACTCATCAAAAATATTTGCCTTTACGTCAAAATATGAAGGGTTTCCGAATGCGCTCATTGAAGCTATGTATTTTGAATTAGCATGCATATCAACAGATTGCCCTTCTGGCCCATCAGAATTGATTAGCCATGGTGAAAATGGCTACTTAATAAAAATTGGTGATCAAAAAAATTTAGAATTGCATCTATCTGAATTAATGAACAACGAATCACTATCTAAAAAGATCGGGAAAAAAGGTTTTGAAACAGCTGCTCAATATCAGGCAAATGAGGTTGCAGATATGTGGAAAAATTTAATTGAAAAGCTTATTTAAAATTGAAATATGTCTAAATTGCATGCAATAATTTTCAGGTTAAACCAAAAAATGTACACAACATCCAAAAATTCGTTAACCTAGAATTTTTCTTTGTACTATTATGTGCTATTAACCAAGTTTTTTAACAACCCAAAGTAACCAAATAAACACTTCAGCAGAAGTACATTCAAACAAATTCTAATATGTGCGGAATATACGGAACCACTATAAAGTACAGTGAAAATCAAGTAAAGGATAAATTAAAAAGAACATCCTTTAGAGGCCCAGACAAAATGGGCCATCAATCTTACTCAACAGAAAACGTAAATGTAATTCTTGGGCACAACAGACTTTCAATTATTGATTTAGATCCAAGATCAAACCAACCATTTACCTATAAAGGGCACATTCATATTGTGTTTAATGGAGAGGTTTATAACTTTAAATCCATAAAAGAGGTATTAATAAAAAAAGGATATCAATTTAACACAACCAGTGATACAGAAGTTTTATGTGCAGCATATTTAGAATATGGAAATGATTGTGTCAACCACTTTAACGGAATGTTTGCTTTTGTTATTTATGATGAAAATAAACAACAGTTTTTTGGAGCTAGAGACAGGCTAGGTAAAAAACCATTCTACTTTTACAAAAACGGAAAAGATTTTGAATTTGCCAGTCAGATTTCGTCCATTCAACTATATAACAACAATCTTACAACGTCTGAAAAAGCCATTGCTCATTACTTAACCTGGGGAACAATTCCAGATCCAATGTCAATTTTTAACGAAGTACAGAAACTCCTTCCTGGTCATTATTTTACATTTAATTTAACGACTGGTAGTTACAAAACAGAATGCTTTTGGGATATTGATTATCATGGAAAAAACAAATATCAAGGCACTTATGAAGATGCAAAGTCAGAATTAAACAATATACTTCATGATGCTGTTTCTACAAGGCTATTTGCCGATGTTCCTGTTGGTGTGTTTTTGTCTGGTGGTGTTGATTCCTCTTTAGTATCTGCAATAGCGACCAAAACAACTTCTGAAAAAATTAAAACCTTTTCTGTAAAATTCAATGAAGTAGGTTTTGATGAAAGCCTGTACGCACAACAAGTTGCAGACCATTTACAAACAGACCATCACGTCATTGAGTGCAACTATAATGAAGGAATGGACTTGATTGATAACTTTTATCAATATTATGACGAGCCTTTTTCAGATTCTTCAGCAATACCATCGATGTTATTGGCAAAATATACTCGAAAACAAGTTACTGTTGCCTTATCTGGTGATGGCGGAGATGAAAGCTTTATTGGATATCATCGTTATAACTGGATTAGAAAAGGTGGTCAGATTTACAGACTCCCGTTTTGGTTCAGAAACTTATCTTCAAAAATTGTATCACTTTCTCCAAATTACAGGCATAAGGTCATTGCTCAGGCACTTCAATTTAAAACCACAAACGATGCTTATATTGGAGCTATGAATGGTGTAGATTTAACATGGATTAAAACAGACATAGATTGTATAGACGTACAAGAACTAAAATATTTATATCATACAAATAAAAATTTATTTGAACGTGTATCTGATTTTGACATTAAAACGTATTTAAATTGGGACATTAATACCAAAGTAGACAGAGCTACCATGGCATATTCACTTGAAGCAAGAGCTCCTTTAATGGATCATCGAGTAGTGGATTTTGCTCGCTCCTTGCCTACTTCTTTTAAATTTGACAAAGGCAATCAAAAGAGGATTTTAAAAGATGTTCTGTATGACTATGTACCAAAAAAAATATTCGATAGGCCAAAAGCTGGTTTTACAATGCCTTTTGCAAGATGGTTTAAAGAAGATTTAAAAGAATTTGTTTTAAGTGAACTTGATGACCAAAGTTTAAAGTCCATACCTTGTATTGATGTTGATGAAGTAAAATTCAGAATCAATCAGCACATGGATGGTAAATGGAACAGATATCCACTGATATGGAAGCTTTTGGTACTTAAACAATGGTTAAACACCAATGGAAAAAATATTCCTATAAAATGAGCCAAAGAATAAATGTGCTTTTCATTTTGCCATCATTAACCTCAGGTGGTGCAGAACGTGTAATTTCATTTATTGCAAACAATTTAAACCGTACAAAGTTTAATACAACATTAATGATTATTGGCGTTAAAAAAGAAACTGTTTATGATATCAGTAACGTTGATGTTATTTATTTAGGTAAAAAACGTGTGCTTCTAGGTTTTGTAAAACTGTTCAAATTCATATTTAAAAACAAACCAAATGTGGTTGTAAGTTGCATGACTCATGTCAATATTTTGACTTCAGCTGTACTTTTTTTCTTCCCAACTATAAAATTAATTATTAGGGAATCCAATATTAAAAGCGTAACAAAAATTTACAATTCATACAATCAAAATATATTTAACCAGCTTACAAAGCTGGCAGTTTTTAGATCGCATAAAATTGTATGCCAGTCAAATGATATGGCTAGTGAACTGGTTTCAGAATATAAAGCTGCAAAGAAAAAAACGGTTATTATAAACAATCCAATACAAGAAGGTTTTGATATTGTAAACAGAAAAGCCTTAAATACTGTTCCAAAATACATAACCATTGGAAGGCTTCACAAAGAAAAAGGCTATAAGCGTATTTTGCAAATCCTAGCAAAACTAGATTTTGAATTTAACTACCTCATTATTGGTAACGGTTCTGAAAAAGAAAATTTATTAGAAATAATTAAATCTCATAATCTAGAAAACAAAGTGGACTTTATAGATAACACAAGTGAAGTAGCACAATACCTAAAAGAAAGCAACTTGTTTTTGCAAGGATCTTATGCTGAAGGTTTCCCTAATGCATTACTTGAAAGCTGTGCCTGCGGAACACCTGTTGTAGCTTTTGATGTGCTTGGCGGAACAAAGGAAATTGTTGAAAACAATGTAAATGGTTACCTTGTAAAAGATGAAAATGAGTTTTTAAAACGCTTAAAAGAAATTCAAAACAACAACCCTTTTAATTTTGAAAAAGTGAGTGAATCTGTTTATAAAAAGTTTGCTTCAAATACTGTATTGAATCAGTATGAAAGTTTAATAATAAACACTTTACAAGACTAATGAAAAAGAAACTTAGTATTTTGACATTAAGTTTGTTTTCTGGTGGTGCAGAAAGGGTTATCAGCCTTTTTTTAGAACCATTAAGTAAAGATTTTGATGTCACATTGGTTTTAATGTACAATAAAATCAATTATGAGATTCCAAAGAATATTAAAATTAAATTACTACTTCCTGATGAAGATTATCAAACTGCGAATTTTTATAATTTGAAGAACCTTTACAAAATGTCTAATGTTTACAGCAAATTCATAAAAGCTGAAGGCATTGATATTTCTTTATCCTTTTTAGTATTACCAAACTTACTTAACAGCATTACTAAAATAAAGAACAAAACTCTTACAACCATAATAAGTGAGCGCAACTTCCCGTCTGTTGCCTATAAGTTCAAAAAATCATCATATATCATTGCAAAGACTTTTTTTCCTACACTATACAACAGAAATGACAAATTATTTTCAAATTCTGTGTACATTAATAAAGATTTAAAAGAGAATTTCGGAGTCAAAATTCCTATGTCAGTTATATATAATCCTATCATGATTTATGATGATAAAAAAATTAAAAACATAAGTTCTGATATCGTTTTAAATATCATTAATGTTGGCTCTTTTAAGCCTCAGAAAAACCATAAAATGATTTTTGAGCCTTTAAGCAATTGTAATCAAGAAGAATATGCACTTTCAATAATTGGTCGTGGTACGCTAGAAAATGAGCTAAAATCAAACGTTGAAGAACTCAATCTAAAAAATGTAACATTTTTAGGATATCAAAAAAACGTAAGGGATTACTTAGTTCAGAATGATGTATTTGTACTATCGTCATCTGCTGAAGGATTCCCAAACGTGCTACTAGAAGCCTTATCGGTTGGATTACCAATAATTTCAACTAACTGTAATTCTGGACCTTTGGAAATGTTAAACACTAATGAGCCTGTGCAAATAAAGGAAGGTGAGTTTTATTTAGCAAAATATGGCATACTCATCAATACAGATGATGCTTTAGCTTTGGCTTCAGCACTTAATTTCTTGAAAGAAAATATTGAAATGAGAAGAAAATATAGCGAGCAAGGACTAATTCGTGCAAAAGATTATGAGCTTAGTAAAATTTATAAAGATTTAAAAGCATTACTTGACACTTAATAAGATATTTCACATTGAAAAAAATAATAAGAGTTACTACAATTCCTGCCTCCTTAAAAGTTTTGCTTAAAGGTCAATTACGTTTTATAAATCAGTATTACGAAGTAATAGGTGTTTCAGGTGATGGCGAAGCACTAAAAGAAGTACGTGAAAACGAAGGCATTAGGACTGAAGTGGTTGAAATGACACGCACCATCTCTCCTATTAAAGATCTTGTTGCCACTTACAAACTTTACAGATTACTTAAAGAAGAAAAACCTCATATTGTGCATACACACACACCAAAAGCTGGCATTGTAGGTATGTTAGCTGCAAAACTTGCAGGCGTAAAGCACAGATTCCATACAGTAGCAGGAATGCCTCTGCTAGTTGTAAAAGGACCCAAAAGGACATTGTTAAACATGGTTGAAAAAGCCACTTATGCCTTTGCTACTAAGGTTTTTCCTAACTCGTATGGATTATATGACATTATATTAGAAGAAGGTTTCACAAAAAAAGAAAAACTTTCCGTTATTGGAAAAGGTAGTAGCAATGGTATAAACATTGACCACTTTGATAGTAATCTCTACTCAGAACAAGACATAAACACCTTAAAAAAACAGCTAAATATTAAAGATAACGAATTCATTTTCACATTTGTTGGGCGTTTAGTAACAGACAAAGGGATTAATGAATTGGTTAGTGCTTTCGATATTTTTTCAAAACAACACAAAGACTCTAAATTAGTACTTGTTGGTTGGCGTGAAAACGACCTAGACCCTTTGTTACCGAAAACAGAAGAAGCTTTAAAAAACAACAAACATATTATACAAGTTGGTTATCAACCAGACGTTAGACCTTACTTTGCAATCTCTCAGGCACTCGTATTCCCAAGTTATCGCGAAGGATTTCCAAATGTAGTGCTTCAAGCTGGAGCCATGGATATTCCAAGTATAGTTACAAACATAAATGGTTGCAATGAAATTATAAAACATGGCGAAAACGGTCTCATTATTCCTACACATGATGCACAAGCTATAGTTGATGCAATGTGCTATTTAAAGGAAAATCCTGAAATTCATCGAATTATGAGTGCAAATTCCAGAAAAATCATTGCGAGTAACTACAGGCATACGTATATTTGGAATGAATTATTAAAAGAATATCAAAAAACCGATTAGCCTCAATAAAATGTACAGTAAAGTAATAAAACCCGTTTTTGATTTTTTAGCCGCCTTATTTGGTCTCATTATCCTGAGTCCAGTTTTCATTATAATCTTTTTCATAAACTTATACTTAAATAAAGGAAAGCCTTTTTACTATAATGCACGACCTGGAAAGAATGAACGTGTGTTTAACATTATCAAATTTAAATCGATGACTGATGAAAAGGACGAACACGGCGAGCCACTGCCATATCACATGAGGTTAACCAAGTTTGGTAATTTTATCAGGAAAAATTCTTTGGATGAAATTCCGCAACTGATAAATGTTTTAAAAGGCGATATGAGCCTTATTGGCCCAAGACCTTTACATGTTGAGTATCTACCTTTATATAATGAGCGTCAAGCAAGACGTCATGATGTCATGGCAGGAATAACAGGTTGGGCTCAGGTAAATGGCAGAAACAGCATAACTTGGGAGCAAAAGTTTGAATACGACGTCTATTATGTTGAAAACCAGTCGTTTTTACTCGACATGAAAATATTATTCCTCACCTTTTATAAGGTTATCAAAAAAGATGACATCAATGCTTCTGAAAATGATAACATGCCAGCTTTTGGTGGTGTAAAGGTTAAAGTCTAAGCCATGAAAAGAGAAATAGGCTCCTCATTCTATCAACTTAAAGAAACTGATAAGGAATTTGAAGTACTCAAAAACAGTGAGGTTAAATCAAATCAACATTATAGATTATATAATTCAGGCAGAAGCGCTTTACTTGCATTATTTGAAGAAATACTTCAGAAAAATAAAGTAAACACCATTTGGCTTCCTGAATATTATTGTCACAATGTACTCAACTTCTTAAGGCGTAATTACAACAACATTAAGCTATATTATATCAATCCTTTTAATTACAAAATAGATTACAATTTTCAGCGCTTTGCTAAAAAAGGAGATGTTATTGTACTCAATAATTATTTTGGGTTGTTCGAGTATAATTATAATCCAAAATCTACGAATAGACCAATCATTATTGAAGATCACTCTCATGCTTGGTTAAGTCCTCAAGCCAAGAACAGTAAAGCCGATTACTGTATCTGTTCGGTAAGGAAAACCTATCCTATTCCTGGAGGAGGCGTTACTTGGATTCCAAAGGCTAAAAGTGATTCTGATTTTTATCAAAATGCAAAAGATGAGTCTATAGAAAAAGCGTTTCATGCTTTAAGCAGTTCACTTTCAAAAAAAAGAGTGTTCTTAAAAGAAAACAAAGGGAATAAAGAAGATTACCTGTCTCTATTAGCTGAAGGAGAAAGTTTTATAACAGCTTCCAATAGTTATGTGAAACCTAATAAAGATTTACTAAAGTGCCTTAACGACTTTATAAAATTAGATCCAAATGTGGTAAAGGCAAAAAACCTAAAGTATATCTTACCAAAATTATCTAAGTCCAATCACTTTAAAATTCTTAACAGAAAAGACTTTGCTCCTTTTGGCTTATTGCTGTTATTTAATAATGAATCTGTTTTTACAAACTTTAAGTCACATTTTATTGAGAATGGGATTTATCCTGCTAATCTTTGGCCTAACAACGACTTAAGAACACAATGGAAATACTTTTTCAATATCCATATTGACTTTAGATATGACCTTGATGATATGGATTATTTAGCGACTATTATTAACGATTGGATAAAACTAAACCCTTAATCTTGTGCAACATATAACAAAAAAACCAACAAATCTTAATGCCTTTAAGCACTCTTACAAACCTTTTACTAAGGCAAGGCATGCATGGCAAAATATATTGGAAGCTTACAAAGAAAAGTATCCAGACTATACAGTTATACTACCTTCGTATATTGGTTGGTCAATCAACGAAGGCAGTGGTATTTTTGATCCTGTAAGTAACACAGATACACCTTATAAATTTTACGAACTAAGCAAAACATTGCGAATCAACGTTGATGACTTAAAAAAAGTGATAGTTTCATCAACTAATCCAATTGTAATCTTAGTACATTATTTTGGTTTCCCAGATGAAAAATACAACGAGATTGTCAGTTGGCTAGATGACAATAGTGTATACTATGTTGAAGATTCAGCACATGCCATGTTATCAGATTTAATTGGAGGTATTTGTGGAGGCAATGGTGCTTATAATATTTATTCATTGCATAAAATGCTGCCTTATAAAGATGGAGGTTTTTTAATAGATAACCATAAGAATTCCTTAGATATCAAAATGGATGATACGGCAGATCTGTCATTAATTTTCTCATATGATTTACGAAAGATTTATGAGATAAGAAGACGCAATTACCAATTCCTAATCGATAACATATCAGATATTAAAGGCATCACAATATTGTATCCAAATTTAGCTGAAGGGTTATGCCCTCAAACATTACCAATAATCTTAGACAATTACAACAGAGATGAAGTTTACCATGAGTTAAACTCACAAGGATTCGGACTAGTTAGCTTGTATCATACCATGATTGACCCTTTAAAAAACTCAAAATACGAATGTGCAACATATACATCCTTTCAAATTACTAATTTACCTGTACATCAAGATTGCACTATTGAAAATTTGGACAAAATGATTATAGCCTTAAAAAACATACTAAAATAAAAGCTTATGAAGCTTACAATGTTAAATCTAATAAACCCTGAAGATGCTGATGCATACAGAAAGGCATTATTGGTCATTGGCAATAATCACCCTTACTATCAAGTTGAATTTTTAGATGTTTTTTATTCGGGCCTAAACCTTGCAAAAGCTTTCGTTTATTCAGATAAAAACAATTTACCGCTTATTGTAATGCCTTTTTATTTAAGACCAATTGAAGATAAAGTTTCAGATGGTGGCTCATATTCTGATGTTACTTCAACTTGGGGTTACAGTGGCCCTTTATATAATACCGAGTTGCCTCCGGAAGTTTTAAACAACTTTTGGAATCAAGTTGATATTTGGTACAAAGAAAACAACATCGTTTCAGAATTTGTGAGATTCAATCCTGATGGTAACCAAATTAATTATTCAGGAGAACTTGCAACGATTATGAACATAATCAAAGGCAAGTTATTGGATATAGAAACCATTTGGAATAATTACAATAGAAAGGTTAGAAAAAATATAAACAAAGCAAGACGTGAAAATCTTTATACCAAAATATATTTTGAAAGTGAAATAACTCATGAAATCATTGATTTATTTTATGACATATACATTCATACAATGGACAGAACCAATGCTTCGGAGCAATATTATAATTCTAAAGAAAAGCTAACTACTTTTATAGAGAAATGTCCTGAAAACTGTGCCATAGTTTTAACTTTTAAGGATGATATTGCAATAGCATCTGAAATTGTTTTATTATCAAATGATTCAATGTTTTCCTTTATTGGAGGCACATTATCTGGTTACTTTAATTTTAGACCAAATGAAATTTTAAAACATGATGCCATAGAATGGGGATATAACAAAGGCTTCAAATATTATGTGCTTGGTGGTGGTTTAGGAAAAGAAGATGGTATATATGTTTACAAAAAAACGTTCTTTCCAAATGATGATTATCCATTTATCGTAGGAAAAAAAATAATAAATAAAAAAATCTATGATG
>JAGQYS010000137.1 GCA_020435965.1 Flavobacteriaceae bacterium
CGTGGTCTTTTGTGTATTTTAAATCTGATGGAATGTTCATAATGTAATTTTTAAATAAATGATTAGTTAATTAGTTTCCAAAGTTATAGCGTAAAGTCAATCCAGATCGTATGGTGGTTTGAGGGAACGCTGTTGAGATTGCATATTCAGAGAATGAGTAATCAAAATAGAAAATTCCTGTTAGGTTTTTACTAAATGCATAATCTGCTGAATATTTTAAACTCCATATTGATTGTCCAGATGTTACTTGATTATTATCTAAATCAAGATATCTTATAATGGTTTTGTTTTCTCTTAATGAAAGATCTGCTTTCATATTTAAATCACTCCTAATTATTTGACGCGATCCAGCTAATTTTGAGTTTATTTTTACGTCCTTAAACCTATAACCCAAACCAATAATGTATTCATTTCCTTTGATTTCAGTTAATAGATTATTGTCAAAACTCATAGAAAGTAGACGGTCTTTTTTAACTTCGGCCAAAATTTTGAACGAATTTTTCATTTCCATATCAAGTTTAAACAATGGGCTAAACTGTTCCATTAAATTGATATTGCTAAACAAGGTTTTGTTTTTAAAATTACCACCTTGATCAAGTTCATTTGGGTTGTCTGCATCATAATCCAAGTTTGTTCTAAATTGGTTGATGGTGTATGTTGCATTGTATCCATGTGTCAATGAAAAACGGCTAAAGTGTTTTTTAAACCATTTCATTTTCATAAACCCTGTATATTTTAAAGTCCAATTTGGTACTGGAATATCTCTAAAAGCTCCCAATTTAACTTTTCCAGCATCTTTTCCTGTATAAGCTGACAGAAATGCTGGCAATAATACTGCTTGGTTGCTTTTTCCGTAGCCAATTGGGAAACCATCTGTATCTAAATTTCCTGGATCATTAATATCTATTCCTGCTTGGGTTGCTAATCGGTTTGCAATGGTTAATCGGTTTGCTCTAAAATCATTAAAGGCATCAGATCCAGTTTCGTCACTTTTACCAAAAGCTGTCTTGATTAGCGATGTTGAAATATTAAAGTTACCAAAGGTGTTTTGAATTTGTGAATTGTAAATATCACTTAAACCATCACCATTGGTATCTGTTGTGTTAAAGTTTTCAGTATAAGTATCAGCGTAAGTCCTTCCTCCTGTTAAATCAATTTTTAAATCACTCACTGGTTCAATATTTACTGAAAAGTCTAAATTTTTAGTGTGTCTTTCAGAATATTGCTGATTAAACTCAGGGAATATAGTCAACCAACCATTTTGGGCAGCCATTTGTCTAATATCTCTTTGGCTACCAAACGTATAACCAAATGAAGGTTTAAGTGTACCTATAAAACCTGGTGTTTGTAAATAACCTGGTAAAAAGCTTCCGTTGTTTTCTGAATAATTTACTTGAACCCGTTTTACCATGGTCACCAAATCAATCATGGTATTGTAAGCTTTATTTGACTTTGAAGTAGTCTGAGCTGCATCCTGATTTGCTCTTGGATTAGGCACACCTCTATTTGCTTGAGCTCCTGCACTTGTTTTCTTGACCAAACCAACATAACGATACAACCTAGACATATCTAAAGAAGTATTAAGTTGGTGTTTGTTTGAATTCTGAATGGTGTTTCCTAAATCATAGGTTTGGCCATTAACAGTTAGGTTACCAAATAAATCCGATCCTTTTTGCCATTGAAAATCTCCTGTATAAGCATAACTTGCTTTTAAGAATTGTAAAAATGGCACTTTACTAAAAGGTACTTCATAATTAAGTTCTAGCTGTTGGTACTGCCTATTTGGATCACCGACATCAAAGAAACCATCCCAAACATCGAGATCTGGGTCTTGAGCACCATTTAAGTTATCTTCAAGAAAATAATTTCTAACTATATTATTGTTTGCAGCGGTGAAATTAAAGCTCAAAGCATCCGTTAAATCATAATTAATAGTATATTGAAAGTCGAAGGTATAATTTCTTCTGAAAAGTTCCTCTAAACCAATATTGCCTCCAGTTAAATCTATTTCCCTGAATTTCTGTTTGTTAAATTGCCTGATAATATCGGCATTTAGTGAAAAGCTTGTTGGTAATATATTGAAATTAAAATCTTTAAGTAGTTTCAGGTATTGCGACTTAAACAGTGAATCGTTCTTCTTAAAAGGCTCAATTTTAATAGGATTAAAGTTAAAATTGTAATTTGCTCCGACTCTTACATTTTGATCTAGCGCATTTTCAATTTCATAATCACGGTGTTCTGTTTGGTTAAATGAGTAATTCAGTGTTAAGTTTTCAACATCATAAAAACGCGGTTTCTGTTCCTCGTTGGTTCTATTCTTTTTTACACCTATAAAATTAACACTCGTTCGTTTTGTATAAGATTCTGATTGTTCTTTAATGATATCACGTTCTTCATTGGTCTCTGCGGCATCTAATCTGCTTTGTAACGAAACATCTTTGTATTGCTGGTCGTATTCAGGTGTTATCAGCTCTTCACTTTGTCCATAATTAAATGGCAATTGTATGCCCCATTTTTTTGGTAATAATTGCCCTAAGTTAATATTTGTAACAACATCGTATTGTTTAATGTCTTCTCTACTTCTTTCGTTTGGTCCTTGCTCTATTGTGCCGAATCCTGTTGTACTGCGTCTTCCTGTTGCAGAAACATCCATAAAATCTGCAATATTGGAGTCCATATTTACAACTGCTGCCCAACCACCTTCATTATCCATGTCTGATAAACGTAATTCGTTAAACCACACTTGGGCACAGATATCTTCCCTAACGCCATTTTTAATTCCAACCATTAAGGTTCTAACATCTCCAAAATTAGGATTTCCTTTTATAGCAACACGTTGTTGCCCCAAAGTATAAGGTGAAAACTCTGGAATGGCATTTGGGTCTAAAACTCCATCTATTACATTATAAAAGGTAGGATCGTCATTACTTAATGAACCATCTGAAATTCCTAATGATTTAATTTGTTCAAGAACTTCAATTGGTAAATTAATCTCGTTTATATTTGGCCATACTGTTGCAGGATCTGTTGATGCTCCAATAGTTACTTGAAGTGGAATCTCTATTTGATAGAAATTTTGGGTAAAGTCGTTACCCATTCTAATAAAGCCAACAGCATCACCATCTTCTAATCCAGTGGTTGTTCCTTCTTCAGCATGAATAAACATGCGTAGTTTTTTAAACTGACGCATATCGACACTTATATTTTTAAAAACAGCTCTTGAATCTTGAGATTCTAATCCGCATGCATTTACTACTAAAGATTGTTCGTTTTGCCTTACAATAGTATTATTATTGTTAAGTTGCTCTCGCTCTACTCCTGGAGGAGACACGTAATTACCATCGTTTTCCAGAAGTCCAATAATTCCTACTGAAAATTCTGTATTATCATTATCGTTATTCGCTTCATCATCAAGTGACAATTTATAACGTCTCCAATCGCTTCTTACCAAATCC
>JAGQYS010000138.1:0-4396 GCA_020435965.1 Flavobacteriaceae bacterium
TGACAAACTTCATTTTCTCAATGCCTTGAAAAAACCAGACAGGAAAAATTGCTTGGCCTATAACTAAACCAAAACTTAGTAAGTATACTTCATAATCCTTAGTAAATCTATCAAAAACCATCACGACTATAAAAAGCAATAAAAATGCAAGAATAATCAGTACTGTTTTTATAAACATTATAGCCAAGAAAATCTCGGACATTTTAGATTTATCTTCTCTTGCCAAAGATATTTCTCTAGTTCCACTGAGATTGAATCCAAAATCAACCAAAACAGTCAAAAAAATACAGAGAGATTGTGCAAACATTACAAGTCCAAATTTGTCCGTTCCCAATACTCTAACTAGAAAAGGTAAGATGATCAATGGCAAAATATAGTTTGCTCCTTGAAGTACAATAAGGGAAATATAATTCGATATTAGAGCTCTATTTGAGCTAATAAAACGCCTTATTTTATCTTTATTTTGGTTGATTTTTGGCAAGTTTACTATTTTATCTATGTTCTACTTTCAAAGAGTTTGGTATAATAACTATACTACATTCTTCATTTGTTTCACCCTCCCATCCTAATATTGATTTATCCGGCTTTGTTGGTCCTAAGATTATTTTTATTTTATCGGTGTCTACCTTTCCTCTAAGGGTACATTCAAACCAAAAATCGTCTATTCGACGTATCGTTGCTTGCTCATTGGAAAATAATCCTGCCTTTTTCACACCTTTCACTTCTCCTTTTGATATATCAAAAACAGCATCTACCCTACTTGGGTATTTGCCTTGAATTCTCATTCCTAAAAGATTATCTGTTTCTGTTTTTCTAACCCTTATGGAAATCTCTACTTCTTCCCCTTGTTTTGAGCTAATATCATTAGTATACATAAAAGAAGATGCTTCTATGTTATCTCTTAAAATCATTACACCGTCATCTTTCTCATTACTAACCTTATCTACGGATTTGGTAAGTATATTCTTTTGGTTTAACTGAAATGGAGAGTTATCCGCAAAGCTCTCATTATTCGCGTCAGTGTTTTGCTGAAGAACTTCTTTATAGTTTTCTTTTGTCGAGCTGTTGGCAGTACTTTTTAATTTAGTATTTGTTCTTTCTGATATATAATTTATTAAAAATGGAGTTATTTTTTTATTCCCAAAATGATTTAAATGCTGGTAATCATTATAGTCATCATAAGTAAGATTTAAATCGTTAAAAAAATAATTCATATTTAAGTAGTCTACATTCAGTGATTTGAATAAACGTTCAAAATATTTCATCTTTCCATACTCGCTTTCATTATAAAGCATGTTGATAGCCGGAGGTGTTATAAACAGAAGCTCTACATTATTATTTTTACATTTTGAAACAATGTCTTTCAAAATAATTTCTGCCGTGTCACTGATTTTTTTGGCTTGTGCATTTTCTATATTTCTCGGATATTGATTAGCTATCTGAAGTAAATCTTTTTTTTCTAATCGCTGCTTATCATTTAGTTTAGATTTTATGTTCAGCACAAAACCATTTTCTTTTGTTTTTTCAAACAACTCATTTTTATCATTGGTTTCTATAATTCCTTCGGCAAAATTGCCATGAAACCTAACAGAAGTGCTTAATACTTTTGGGAAGTCTTTTACTTCAAAAAAGTAATTCATTAATCTTAACTTATCATAAGACATACCTAAGCCATCTAAAGATGCCATTTGAAGGTGGCTCCACCACTTTTCCGATCTCAACTCCTTAAATTGCCAAGGAGAAATTGTTATAATAAATAATTTTTTTGGTCTAGAAGTTTCTCTTCTTATGATCTTATTAAAGAGAGCATGAGTTATAAAAAAGTGTTGAGCTTCACTAGCCAGATTTACACTTTTTGTATTGAGAGAACTATCTATCTCTGGTGCATTATAAGATCTTCTTGATAAAGAGTTCCCCATATACACAAAATCATACTCATATTTTTCGTCTTCTAGTTTACTAATAGCATGGTGTAAAAGTTCATCATGTGTAACATAGCTATCTAAAATACTTATCGTAAAAACTACAAGTAGTATAAATATGATTGATTTTATATAAAACTTAAACATATTTTATTTAGAATTGGAAGTATATAAATTCTGAAGTATCATTGTCACCATATATTCCAAAAATTATAAGAATAATTACACTTACAACATAAAAACTCCATCTAAAAATTAATGGCTGAAAACTTAGAATTCTAGTAAAATTTCTTCTTTTTTGAAGAATTTCAAAACCTATTAATATTAATATAGAAATAAATAGAATTTTAAACTCATTCTCTTTGAGCCCTAATTCATAAATTTTATCATTAAAAAATACGATATAATTATTAACAAACGTGTTTTTAATTAGTAATGTTGCCTCTGAAAAAGAATTAGCCCTAAAAAATATCCAAGCAAAACATACAATTACAAATGTAGTGGTCATAAACACCAATTTCCCTGTTAAGTTTGACAAAGAAAGACCTACTCGATTTAAATTTTTCAACCTTGTTTTACTTGTGGCTTTTTCAAAAACAATAATTAAGCCGTGAATAGCACCCCAAACAATAAACGTCATAGCTGCACCATGCCATAAACCACTTATTACAAAAACGATAAACAAGTTTAAATAAGTCTTATATCTTCCCTTTCTACTACCACCTAAAGGGATATAAACGTAATCTCTAAACCAAGTAGAAAGTGAAATATGCCAACGTCTCCAAAATTCTGTGATTGATTTTGAAAAATAAGGACTATCGAAATTTTTCATCAAATCAAACCCCAAAGTTCTTCCTGCACCTCTTGCTATATCTGTGTAAGCCGAAAAATCACAATAAATTTGAAAAGCAAATAAGAAAGTTGCTAGAATAACTTCATAACCTTTGTAGCTACTAGGATTATTATAAACTTGATTAACTAAAATAGCTGCCCTATCTGCGATAATCATTTTTTTTAAAAGACCATATAGAATTAGTAATAACCCAGACTTGACTTCTTGATAATTGAATTTATATGTTTTAAAAAACTGTGGTAATAAATGAGAGGCTCTTTCAATAGGACCAGCGACTAATTGAGGAAAAAAAGACACAAAGGCAAAAAAGGCAAGCCAGTCTCTGGTTGGCTTTATTTGACCTCGATATATGTCTATAGTATAGCTTAATGTTTGAAAAGTATAGAAACTTATTCCAACAGGAAGAATTATTTGTAATGTTGATATTTCTAAATCTTTACCAAACAATTTAAAAGAGTCAACCAATGTTTCTATAAAAAAATTGGTGTATTTGAAATATATCAAAAAACCGAGATTGACGAATAGGCTAATTAAAAGAAGTTTCTTTTTTTTCTTCTTATTCTCTGTGTGATAAATTCTTTGGCCGATGTAAAAATCTACTATTGAACTTGTGGCTATTAGAAATAAAAATCTCCAATCCCACCAACCATAAAAAAAATAACTTGAAAAAAGTATATGAACGTTCCTGATTTTTTTATTACCTGCTACAAGCCAGTAAGTAATAAAAGCTAAAGGAAAAAATATAGCGAAATCAATAGAGTTGAAAAGCATCTATGAGATAATAGAATAATATTTATTGATATGCTACCTCTTCTAACTTAAGACTTGTGGGATCAATATAAATATTGCTTTTACTCTCAATCTTTGCTTCCCAGCTAACGATTGGTCTATCCTTGCTTGTTGGTCCAAAAATTAGTGACACATCATCAGCAACTACTATTGCTGAAACAGAACAATAGTACCACCCATCGCCAAGGTCTTCAATTTCAGCATAAGGCTCTTCAAAATCTCTTGTTTTTTCAACTCCAAGAACTTTTCCTTCTGAAAGATCAAAAACAGCATCAACTCTGTCAGGATAATCTCCCATTATTCTTAATCCACAAACATTTCCTTCACTACCTGCTTTTACTTTTAGACTTAGTTTATATTTTTCGTTATAAGTAACAGGAATCTTTTTAGTGTGCGCAAATGCTGATTTGGTGTATTCCGCCTTTCTAGACATTAAGTTAAATAAAGTGCTCTCCTGTACAGAATCTATTATTATGTTTACCTTGCCCCAAGTTGATATATGGGGTACTGTTAACTCTTTTAGAACGATTTTTTTTTCAGACTTAGGTTCTTCATTTATTGTCTGTTCTTTTTTGTCTTTACAAGAAAAGAAACACAATAATATAACAGCAAAAAATATTTTTCTCATTTTTATTTTTTTAATCTTTAATTAAACAATCATACCTGCTGCTACAGTTTCATTAGTAGCATCATCAACCAAAATAATGCTTCCCGTAGTTCTGTTTTCTCTGTAAGAATCAAACATTAAAGGCTTTGTCGTTCTTAATTTAACTCTGCAGATATCGTTCATGGTTAACTCCTTGTCTTCAACTAGACGTTCTAAAGTGTTGAT
>JAGQYS010000138.1:4503-4736 GCA_020435965.1 Flavobacteriaceae bacterium
AGCATAACTTCTAAATCTTGAGAGCACTCAGGTTTATTATTAGAGCGAACTATCATATCTCCTCTGCTAATATCTATGTCATCCTCTAATGTGATAGAAACAGACATTGGGGCAAAGGCTTCTTTAACTTCACCGTTAAAAGTATCTATTGATTTGATTTTACTTGTAAATCCAGAGGGCATAACCGTTACTTCATCGCCAGGCCTAAAGACACCACTAGCAATCCTTCCTGC
>JAGQYS010000139.1 GCA_020435965.1 Flavobacteriaceae bacterium
ACGCCGATTTCTTTCAAGGTATGCAAGATTATTTGAACGATACAGATCATGCCTATGCTTATGCAAAAACAGTGGATTATATTTCGATAATGGAAACGGCAAGCGGACAGAGCCTCTCCGAATTTTTTAGTGATTGGCTATACAATCAAGGATATCCAACCTATACTGTAGAATGGAATCAGTTAAGCGCCACCCAAGTGAGAGTCACATTATCCCAAACACAGAGCGATGCTTCGGTTTCCTTTTTTGAAGCGCCAGTGCCATTAAGATTGGTTGGAACACAAGGTGAAACGTTGGATGTTGTTTTGGATAACACACTCAATAATGAAGAATTTTTGCTTTCGGTTAATTTTACAATAGCCAATGTTTTATTTGATCCAGAAAGCGATTTGATTTCAAAAAATAATACTGTACAACTTGGAATAGATCAACCACAGCCAGATTTGGCATTTCTGATATATCCAAACCCAGCATCGCAGAGCTTTACAATTCAAAAACCAGAAAGTTTGTTAGTGAGCGAGGTGCGTATTTTTAATACTTTAGGACAATTGTTATACCAAAATACGTGGACACCAATTATTGATGTTTCTTCTTTTTCAACAGGTTTACTTTTCATTCAACTTCAAACCAATATCGGGATCATTAATAAATCATTGTTAAAAAATTAGGCAGATATAGATTATAATTTTCTAAATGAGGTTAAAACACTACTTTTGCAGCTTATAATTTTTTTGATTAGAGATACATGGAGTTTGTAATAAAAATTGGTCAATTCTTATTGAGTTTGTCACTACTGATCGTACTACACGAATTAGGGCATTTTATACCAGCAAAACTATTTAAAACCAGAGTAGAAAAATTTTACCTGTTTTTTGATATTAAATACTCATTGTTTAAAAAGAAAATAGGCGAAACCATTTATGGAATTGGCTGGTTGCCGCTTGGAGGTTATGTCAAAATTTCTGGGATGATAGACGAGAGTATGGATAAAGAGCAAATGGCACAACCGCCACAACCATGGGAGTTTCGTTCCAAACCAAGTTGGCAACGTCTTATTATTATGCTTGGTGGCGTAACGGTTAATTTTATTTTGGCTTACTTTATTTATGTGTTTTTGTCTTTTGCTTATGGCGATATCGACATTAAGGCAGATAGTATAAAAGATGGCTATTCAGTAACCAACCCTATTTTGACCGATTTGGGAGTAAAAACGGGAGATAAAATCATTGCAATTAATGGTGAAAAAATCGAAACGGTTTCACAAATAAGAAAGAAAATCATTTCAGCGGAGTTGCTTACAATTGAAACTAAAGATAATGAGATTAAGGAAGTTAGCTTGCCTGAAGATTTTTTGGGTAAATTAAGTACAGGAGAAAGCAAGAATTTTTTTGGACTGCGTTTCCCTTTTGTTGTCGATAGAGTTGCTGACTCTTCAGCTAACAAAAATGCAGGATTAAAAGCGAAAGATATTATTACTTCGGTCAATGGAGAACCATTAAAGTATTTTGACGAAGTTGAAGACAGGTTAAAACCATTGTCTGGACAAACAGTAAATGTTGAAATATTAAGAGAAGGGAAAACCATTACAAAGCAGCTTAAGGTTAATAATAAAGGTGAGTTTGGGATTTATCCAGGGGGAGATTTGAGCGATATTGAAGCTGTTGGGTATTATGATATCATTAAGACTGAATACACCTTTGGTGAAAGTTTTGGTGTTGGATTGTCAAAATTTACAGGACAGATTTCTTCTTATGGAGAACAGTTAAAGAAAATTTTCACACCTAG
>JAGQYS010000140.1 GCA_020435965.1 Flavobacteriaceae bacterium
TTTAGAATGAAGGTTCCTTTGGTACTTTGTAGAACACTTATAAAACGTGTTGACACCAATTTCTTTAGAAAATGGAAATACAACTACAAAGGCATCAAAAAAATAATATGTGTGTCGCAACCTGTTGTAGAGTCCTTAAAATTTGCAGTAAATGATCACAGCCGTTTCACGGTAATTGGTAGTGTTACAGATGTCAATAAATTCAAAAAACAGAATGCTACAGGTCTATTACATAGGGAATTCAATATACCAGAAGATTATAAAATAATAGGTAACATTGCTGAGTTCACTGGCTTTAAAGACCATTATACTTGGGTAGACACGATTGAAATATTAGTAAAGAAAACTAAAGTAAAAGCCAAGTATGTGCTCGTTGGTAAAGGCAGTTTAGAAGAGAACATAAAAAACTATGTTGACGAAAAGGGACTTACAGAACACATCATTTTCACAGGCTTTAGACGTGATATTCCTGAGATTTTACCCGAGTTCGATGTATTTCTTTTTACCTCTAATAATGAGCCAACAGGCGGTGTTTTATTAGAGTCTTATGCTTGCAAAGTACCTATTGTGGCTGCGGATGCTGGCGGAATATCAGAAGTTGTAGTTAATGGTAAAACCGGTTTACTCGCAGAAGTTGGTAATGCCAAAGATTTTGCTGAAAAAGTAATAGTATTAATTGAAGATAGCGATCTACAAAAATCCTATACAGAACATGGCTATCAATACCTTTTAGACAATTTTACAAAAAAGGTTATCTCTAAAAAAATGTACAATGAATTGGCTAAGCATCAGCTTCAATAGGTAATTTTATAAGGTCACCCAATTCCTTATTCAAGCGTTCAACAGAAAGACGTTTTAAAGCTGCCCAAGGAAAGAAAGTGAGTTCACCAAAATAAGGTTTTCCACTTATAGAATATAGATCAACACGAACAAAAATAAATTCACTAGACAGTCTTTTGGCTATATCTATAAGTTCATCAAAATTATCTGGCTTTGGTAACTCTTTTTCAAGAAAATTTTTTGTGCTAGAATCATCTGTAAGCTTTTTCCAGTTCAAATCATAATAGCAGTTTCTATATTTTCCGTTATAGTATGTTTTAGTCCAAACATATTTGGGTTCCCCGTGAATACAGAAAAATTTATAGTCCACAATATTTTCGCTATCGGTTTGGTCTAAGTAATGTTCTGCTAAAATTCGTGGTTTTATAGCTCTGTAAATCGGCTCTTTGTACTTGTGATAATAATTTAATTTTAGAAATTTATTAAGCCCTTGCTTTACGTTAATAATATCTATTCTAGATTTATCTTCTACAATAACATTATAGCCAGACCCATGCGTACCTTTCAATGCAAATTGGTTGGGTAATTGATCAAATTCAATATCCTCTACGTTATCATATATACCAATGAAATCCACAAGATACTTACTACCAATTTTATTTTTCACGAATTCTCTCACTTCGTATTTATCTACAAAATCCTTATAGTCTTCATTATATAAATTCAACTTAAGCCATTGCAATTTTTCCATAAACTCTGTCGGAGGATCAAGATGCAATTGCTTTCCATTTTTAAGGTAATATTGTGCTTTTACAAAAGCAAGATCAGCATTAGGCAAGTGCTTTAATAGTTTTGATAGTAGCTGGTAATATTTTCTTTTAAAAAAATTCATTAGTTATAGTTAGACTGTAAAAATATTAATACTTTTTAATATGTATTAAAGGTTATTTCTATTTTAAAACAATTATAGTAAGTCGTATCTTTGCAAAACCATTTTTATTTCATGAAAAGTGAATCACAAACAAGCCTTAAAACATCCTATTTTTCAAAAAATTTCTCAATCTGCCAAAGAATTGCAGGTAGATTGTTATGTCATAGGAGGTTTTGTACGTGATTATCTCTTAGAGCGTGGAGATGCTAAAGATATTGATGTTGTTGCTGTTGGCAGTGGAATAGAATTGGCGCACCAAGTTTCTAAAAACCTACTAACCAATCCAAAAGTTCAAGTTTTTAAAACTTATGGAACGGCAATGTTACGTTATGACGATGTTGAATTAGAATTTGTAGGTGCTAGAAAAGAAAGCTACAACGAAGATAGCCGAAATCCAATTGTAGAAAACGGAACTCTGGAAGACGACCAAAACCGACGTGATTTTACCATTAATGCATTGGCATTGAGCCTTAATGAAGAAGATTTTGGCGATCTGATAGATCCTTTCAACGGATTAAAGGATTTAGACCAAGGAGTAATCCGTACACCACTAGATCCAGATATTACCTACAGTGACGATCCCTTGAGAATGATGCGAGCCATTAGGTTTGCAACACAGCTCAACTTTGA
>JAGQYS010000141.1 GCA_020435965.1 Flavobacteriaceae bacterium
TTCTTGGAGCTTCTTTAAAAACAGACCGTTATTCTAATATTGCTATCAATAGATTAAGGCAACAAAACCATGAAGTTGTAGCTTTTGGTTTAAAGAAAGGAGAGGTAAATGATGTGTCTATTGATACTGAATTGTTGGATTATGACGATTTAGATACCGTTACATTATATCTAAATCCTAAGCACCAAGAAGCATATTACGATTACATTTTAGATTTGAAGCCTAAGCGTGTTATTTTTAATCCTGGTACAGAGAACCTTGAACTTTACAAAATTCTTAAAGACAACAATATTGAATTTGAAGTAGCTTGTACGTTAGTTTTACTGGCTATAGATCAGTATTAAATTTTCTTTTTAGAAATAACAATCCTAAGAACATTAAAAGCCCATTAATGATTAAAATCTCAAAACCAATTTCATAACCATTAAAAAGTTCTTTGGAATATAAGTTTAAAAAGTAAGAAAGTACAGGAGCTACAATAGCAACAATCCAAACAAACCTGTCTTTTATTTGGTACTTGGTAAACAACCCAAAAGCAAAGAGTCCTAAAAGTGGTCCATAAGTGTAACCAGCAGCTTTAAAAAGTTTCCAAATAACAGATATATCTTTAAAAATTAAATCGAAAAGGATTATCGCAATTACCAATACTATACTAAAACCGATATGAGTTCTTTTGCGTATTCCTTTTTTTGAGGCTTCGGGTTTATTTTCAATATCTAAAATATCAAAACAAAAAGACGTGGTTAAAGATGTTAATGCAGAGTCTGCACTAGAGTAAGCTGCTGCAATTAATCCCAATAAAAAGAAGGCAGAAGTAATAACACCTATTTCTGGTAGCATAGCAATGGTTGGAAATAAATCATCTTTTGTTGCGGTAATTCCGTTTTGGGTGGCATAATCTGTAAGCATCAACCCAAGAACAAGAAATAATATATTTACAAATATGAGTACCACACTAAAGGAAATCATATTCTTTTGAGCATCTTTCAAACTTTTACAGGTTAGGTTTTTTTGCATCATGTCTTGGTCTAGACCTGTCATGGTAATGGTAATGAATATGCCAGACAAAAAGCTTTTCCAAAAATATTGAGGGCCATTGCCATCATCAAAAAAGAAAACTTTACTTAGGTTACTTTCTTTAGTATAATCAACAATTTCTCCAATACTGTTTAAATCTAGAGCAGAAGCCAAAAATACTATAGCAACAACTACGGAAATCAGCATGAATAAAGTCTGCAAAGTATCAGTAAAAATTATGGTTTTGATACCGCCTCTAAAGGTATAGAGCCATATTAAGCCAATAGTGAAAATTACAGTAACGGGAAATGGAATATCAAAAAGGTCAAAAACTAAAAGCTGGAGGACTTTAGCAACTAAAAACAACCTAAATGCAGCACCTATAGTTCTGGAAATAAGAAAGGCAACAGAACCAGTTTTGTAACTTGTTTTCCCGAAACGATCACTAAGATAGGTGTAAATAGATGTTAAATTCAATCTATAATAAAGAGGAAGTAAAATATAAGC
>JAGQYS010000142.1 GCA_020435965.1 Flavobacteriaceae bacterium
GGACTTGCCGACTGCAAAGATACAACCTTTTAATAGTTGTACAATGATTTTTTTTACTGAATTTAAATAAATAAATTGCTCACAAATTAAACATATTATGTGCTTTCGTAAGTTTCTATTTCTCACTGTTTTAATTGTTTTTACAAGTTCATGTGGTTCTGATACAAAAACAGAATCTAATGATTTTTCGTTAACCTCTAATGCTTCCTTTAACAAAAATGATCAGTTGTATTCAATTTCAAAGGATAAGACCTTGGAGTTAAAAATTAACAACCTAAAAAAGCATACAATAGACTCTGTTTCTTACGTCTTTAACAATTCTAAAGTAAGTGCTTCTATTTCTTTATCAGATTCAAAATTAGGAATACAAGAAGTTACTGCTACAATTTATTACAATGGCACTTCTCATAAATTAACACACACCATTCAAGTTTTAAATGACGAATCTCCTAAGGTATTTGGTTTTGAAATAGTTAATGAGTATCCTCACGATATCACGTCATACACACAAGGATTAGAATTTTTTAATGGCGAATTGTACGAAAGTACAGGTCAACGTGGCGAATCTAAACTCAGAAAAGTAGATTATAAAACTGGAGAGGTAATCAAAAATGTTAACTTAGAAGCTCAATATTTTGGTGAAGGGCTTACCATACTGAACAACAAAATTTACCAACTTACTTGGGAAAGTAAAACAGGTTTTGTTTATGATGTTGAGTCTTTTGAAAAAATCAAAAACTTCAGCTACAACCAAAGCAAAGAAGGTTGGGGAATTTGTAATGATGGAAATGTACTTTACAAATCTGATGGAACAGACAATATCTGGACACTCGATCCTGAAACCCTTGAAGAGCAAGACTACATACAAACCTACACCAACAAAGGAAAAATTGTTGGTATTAATGAGTTGGAATGGGTTAACGGCAAAATATACGCCAACCGTTATCAATTAGATGGAGTTGCCATTATTAATCCAAAAAATGGAGCTATTGAAGGTGTTATTGACTTTAGATCACTAAAGAAAAAAGTAACTCAGCATCAAGGTTTAGATGTGCTTAATGGATTAGCTTGGAACCCTGAAACTCAAACTTTATTCGTTACAGGGAAACGTTGGGATAAGTTGTTTGAGGTAAGAATCATTGAGAAATAACTCCATGAAAATCTATGAACAAACCATAATTGTAAAACCTGATGACCTCGATGAACTCAACCACGTCAATAACGTTCGTTATATTGAATGGGTCAATGATGTAGCCAAATCACATTGGACAAAATTAGCGACACAAGATATGCTGCAAAACTATTTTTGGGTGTTGATTAATCATCATATCACTTACAAAAGTCAGGCGGTTTTAAATGACAACATTTTATTAAAGACTTCTGTAAAATCTTCAGAAGGTGTTACGTCTACCAGGATTGTTGAGATTTACAACTACGATACTCAAAAATTACTCGCAACTTCCGAAACCAAATGGTGTTTTATGGATGCTAAAACCAAAAAACCTGCTCGTATTACTTCTGAAATCATTAATTTATTTCTCTAAATATTTTCAACACATACTTTTACATCATTTTAAAAGTTATATTTTTACCAAAATGATTCAGCTTTAATGAAACGCAACCTATATTTCCTAATCACAATTTCTACTTTAGTTTTCTGGAGTTCCTGTCGAAAAGATTTTGAATTCGATTTAAGTTCTGGAAATCTTGAATTCTCTAAAGATACAGTGTATCTCGACACTGTGTTCAGCAACATTGGTTCCAGCACTTATAACTTAAAAGTGTATAACAATAGTGATAACGATATTGTGATTCCAACAGTTAAGCTAAGCCAAGGCCAAAACTCTATGTATCGACTTAATGTTGATGGTATGACTGGTTCTGGATCAATTGCTGGTAAAGAGTTTGAAAATGTAGAAATACTTGCAAAAGACAGTATGTACATTTTTATTGAAACTACAATTGATATTCAGCAATTGGTTTCTAGCGAAACCCAGTTTTTATATACAGATGCTATCGAATTTGATTCAGGCAGCAACCTTCAAAAAGTAGAACTAGTAACTCTTGTAAAAGATGCTGTATTTATTTATCCGCAACGCTTTTTAAATTCTGAAGGTCAATACGTTACCGAAACCTTAACCTTTGACGTTGATGGCGATGGAATGGATGATGAAACCACAATTGAAGGTCGATTTTTAGATGATTCTGAACTCACATTTACCAACGAAAAACCCTATGTTATTTATGGTTATGCAGCAGTAGATGATGGTAAAACCCTTAACATTGAAGCTGGAGCGCGAGTGCATTTTCATGCCAATTCTGGTCTGTTGGTCACTTCTGGAGGTTCAATCAATGCACAAGGAACATTAAGTACTGATGAAGAACTTATGGAAGGTGAAATCATTTTTGAAGGCGACAGATTAGAACCTTCCTTTTCTGATGTTCCTGGCCAATGGCAAACCATATGGTTATTTAACGGAAGCACCAATAACACCTTTAATCATGTCACCATAAAAAATAGTACAGTTGGCATTTTAAGCGAAGGCAATCAGGATGATGCTTCAAAATTAAATATTACCAATTCACAAATCTATAATTCCAGTAATTTCGGAATTTTGGGAAGAGCAACTTCCATTAATGCTGAAAATTTAGTAATTAACAACAGTGGACAATCATCATTTGCTGGAACTTTTGGTGGACGTTATAACGTGGTGCATTCAACTTTAGCCAATTATTGGAATAACAGTTTCAGACAGTTTCCTTCTGTTTTATTGAACAATTATATTGTGGATGAAGATAACACGACTTTTACCAATCCTTTAGAAGAAGCCAATTTTACTAATACCATTATCTACGGAAATGATAATCCTGAAATGCTGTTGGATAAAGTTGATGATGATACGTTTAACTTTAAATTCACTAATTGTTTGATTCGGTTTGTAGATTCTAATAACAACTTTACAGGAGATGAATACGATTTTGACAATGCAGCACTATACGACAATGTATTATTTAATGAAGATCCAGAGTTTTTAGATCCATTTAACAACAAACTACAAATACCAAATGGATCACCTGCTGATGGATATGGTATTGTGGCTGGCAATCTATTTTCGGATATCATTGGCACTATGCGAGGTACACCAAGTGATTTAGGTGCTTACGAGAGCATAGAGTTTCAGGAAGAAGATTAGTCTTCAACATACTCTAAAATATCTCCAGGTTGGCACTCCAACGCCTTACATATAGCTTCCAAAGTACTAAACCTTACAGCTTTAACTTTTCCTGTTTTTAGCTTAGATAGGTTAGCCAAGGTAATATCTACGGCCTCTGAAAGCTCATTCAATGACATTTTTCGTTGTGCCATTACAACATCAAGATTTACAATAATTGGCATAACTTATACAGTTTCGTCTAGTTCTTCTTGATTCGCAACTCCTTTTGAAAATATAATCGCAATTACATAAACTACTGCTGCCATTAAAATAAATGCCTGACTGTCTACCCAAAACTGATTTAGCTTATCAATTTCGTATCCATAATGCAGCAAACTTTTTGCAACTTCCCTTGCAATGTGACTAATGATTCCAATTGAAAAAGTAAAATATGCAATACTATTAATTTTCTTTGCAACATAACCGCTAAATGGTTTTGATAAATCAATTTTATGCAAAAGTGTAATCACCAAGTAGAAGAGTTGTGCTTTTAAAATTGCAATAACTAGCACAAAACCATACATACCAAAAAAAGCCCATTTGTTTTGTTGGTACATGGTACTTAAATCTAGTTTTTGATATAGATTACCTACATATTCAGGCTTAAATAAACTAAAAATAAAATTAAGAAGTAAGCCGCCTGCTTCAATGCAAAGGCCAACAAAAATGATCCAAGTTACAATTGTCAGACCTTTAAATATTAAGTTATTTGTTTTTGACATTATTAAAATAATTAAAATTATTTGTCAAATATAGATAATTATTTATCGTTAAACAATATATTTTTATTTTATTTTAATAAATCAAAATTATTTTAAAAATAAAAGAGCAGCTTT
>JAGQYS010000143.1:0-1624 GCA_020435965.1 Flavobacteriaceae bacterium
AATCCAGATGAATTAATCTTAGTGTACTACGAAAACAATACCTTAAAGTTGAATTGGAAAGGTGGGGAAATGGTTCCTGTGGCATTAGCAGAGAATGAGTTTTTTGTACCAGATATGTACAAGAAGTTTCATTTTGTAACGCATCCAGAAACAAGCAAGCAGTATTTATCGGCAATAAATGAAGAAACAAATGAGGTAGCTTACCATTACCTAAAGGTAGATGACGATTATAAAACACCAAGTCAGTATTTAGAAGCAGGCAATTACGATAAAGCTCTTGAAGGGTTCTTGGAAATTAAAAAACAAGATTCTACAAGTTCTTATATCAACGAGTGGCATTTTAACAGAATGGGTTATCAGCATCTAAACAAAAAGGAATATGAAAAAGCGATTGGTGTTTTTCAGTTAAATGCCAAATTACATCCTGACAGCAACAATGTTTATGATAGTTTAGCTGATGCGTATTTAAGAAGTGGCGACAGTTTACAGGCTTATAATAATTACAAAATAGCTCTAGATGTGAATCCACGAAACTCACGTGCCGAACGCTATGTAAAAGCGTATAAGGCAAAACATTAAAACTTTGTTACAATCTTAATGTAAACGTGCCATAAGTCTTATCTTCGCTAGAGCTTAAATTCTATTAATGACAAATTACGATTACATCATTTTAGGCGCTGGTGCTTCTGGTCTTATGTTGGCATATCGCATGGCATCTGATCCTTTTTTTGATAATAAATCGATTTTAATTATTGATAAGGAAAAACAAAAAGGCAATGACAGAACTTGGTGCTTTTGGGAAAAAGATAAAGGGGAATGGGATAATATGCTCACTAAAACTTGGCCAAAAGTTTTCTTCGGTAGTAATAGTTATTCAGAGCAAATAGATATCTTACCTTATCAGTACAAGATGATACGAAGTGAAGATTTTTATAATTCACTTTGGCAAAAGATTGAAGGGAAATCTAACTTCACATTTATAAATGATGAGATGGTTAACTTTTCGGAGTTAAAACAAAACGTGCAAGTCATTACCAAAAGCGGAAGTTATATAGCTTCTAAACTTTTTAATAGCATACATAATACGAATCTGTATAATACCCAAAAAAAGTATCCTGTACTTCAGCAACATTTTGTGGGGTGGTTTGTAAAAACTAAGGAGAATGTTTTTGATGATTCAGTAGCAACCTTTATGGATTTTACAGTATCTCAAAATGGTAATACACGTTTTATGTACGTCTTGCCATTAGACAAAAAAATAGCGTTGTTTGAGTATACGTTATTTTCTAAGGATTTACTCCAACTTAATGAATATGAGGATGCTATTTCGGGTTATCTAAAGCAAAAAAACATAACTGATTTTGAAATTATAGAAAAAGAAAAAGGGTCTATACCAATGACAGCTTTTAAGTTTTCTCAGCTCAATTCAAAACATATCTTGAATATTGGTACAGCAGGTGGTTGGACTAAAGCAAGTACAGGATATACGTTTAGAAATACCACTAAAAAAACCAAAGCACTAATTGACTTTTTAAAGTCTGAAAGCGATTTGAGCAAATTTCATAAAAAATCAAAATTCTGGTTTTACGATTTAATTTTTCTAGATGTTTTGGCTAATCATAAT
>JAGQYS010000143.1:1724-2106 GCA_020435965.1 Flavobacteriaceae bacterium
AAATAATACTATCCGTTCCGCCAAAACGATTTATTCAATCATTTTTTAAACGCTTGTTTTAACGTTCGGAATAG
Organism: Flavobacteriaceae bacterium; assembly: GCA_020435965.1. Classification (GTDB taxonomy): domain Bacteria; phylum Bacteroidota; class Bacteroidia; order Flavobacteriales; family Flavobacteriaceae; genus CAJQLB01. Next base: position 1,799 of record JAGQYS010000143.1, read on the forward strand.
ACTTGTCCGCGATGAGGTTTTAAGGCATCTCTCAGTGGTTTCATTTCAGACTCATCAACAACGATAAAGGCTGTGCTGTGCATATCGCTCAAAGTTTCGACACCAGTAATAGTGATGTCTAAATTGTTTGTTGCAATATATTCCTTAAGATGAATTAAATGATGTTCCGCAGTTTTCTGGCTGGCAGGACCTCTAAAATCCCAAATCAATTTCAATTTACGCATTAGAAACAGACTTGCCCTTTTCGGCAAAGTTTTTAAAGTTGGTCATGTATTTTTTTGTCTGTTTTTTAAACGCGCCAGGCATTA
>JAGQYS010000143.1:2182-3396 GCA_020435965.1 Flavobacteriaceae bacterium
TCGGGTGTACTTTCAAAATAATTTTGTTGAATATTCCTAACACCTTTAGTAGTGTAGGTAGCATGAAACTCATTTGGAAAGTCTTGCTTGGTAATGGTTTCTATTAGTTCCATTTTACGATTACCAAAGTCGTATTTCAATTTCATTTTAGCACCAAACTCACCTGGTGTACCAGAAATATGTTCTGCGCTTACTAAACCTTCTTGCCAGTGTTTCATGTTTTCTGCAGAGTCCATTTTCTTAATTACTTCAAGTAGTGGTTTTTCTATTAAAATTTCGGTTGTGTATTTCATTTAGGATTTCACAATAATTTTAAAGATATACAAAAGCCTCGATACTAAGTTTAATTTATCGACGTTCCAACCTATTTACAAGTTGTAATCCCCTTTGTTGCTGTGGTAAAATTAATAAATTAAGATATTGCCATAACTTGTAGAATAAGTGATTTATGTTATTTTTGCTGAACCTCTAAATTGAGGTATTTGTATAACGTAAATGTGAAAATTTAACTAAGAAAACATAATGGATATGAAACCTAGATTTAAATGCTTACTCTTAGTGTTATTAGCACTAAACTTATCATTCGCTCAAGAAAAAGATGAAGTATTGTTAACAGTTGATGGTGAGCCTGTAATGACTTCAGAATTTTTAAGGGTTTACAATAAGAATTTAGATTTAGTAAAAGACGAAAGCCAAAAAGATGTTGATGGATACTTAAAATTATTTACTGAGTACCAGTTAAAGCTGAAAGAAGCTAAACGTCTCAAGTTGGATGAAGATACTAAGTATCAACGTGAGTTTTTGAGGTATAAGAAGCAGTTAACAAAAAACTATCTTTCTGAGAACAAAGTAACTGACGCTTTAGTAAAAGAGGCCTACGAGCGCAATAGTTATGATGTAAATGCATCACATGTATTGGTAAGATTAGACGCTAATGCAAAAGATACAATTGATGCTTACAATCAGGTTTTGAAATTAAGAGAGCGAGTATTGGAAGAAGGCTTTGATGCTGTAAAAGCAGACATGCATAACGGACAAACTATTTTCTTGGAAGATTTAGGTTATTTCTCAGCATTTAAAATGGTTTACGATTTTGAAACAGCAGCATACAATACACCAAAAGGCGAAATTTCTATGCCTTTTAGAACCCAGTTTGGCTACCATGTTGTAAAAGTTAATGATAAGCGTCCGTCTAGAGGAACTATTACTGCCGC
>JAGQYS010000144.1:0-496 GCA_020435965.1 Flavobacteriaceae bacterium
AATTGAAAACTTGAATCAAATTTTTGCTGAAGATATGTTAGGTTTGAACTTCCAAATAAAAGCTGTCTATTATCCGTATCGGCATCTACAAGTATGAACTTATGATGCATTAGTTCCCCATTCATACCACTATCTGTTGATTCATTCTGAGAAGAAATACTACCTACTTCAATAGGTTCTAAATCAGTAAGCCCAAAGGTATATTCATGTTGAATCCCCTTGCTCTTGGGAATAATGATTTGCACATCTACACCAGCTTGTTTTTTCTTATTCAATAGCTGAACAATATTTTGATCACTAATAGAATACATTGCCATATGTATTGAATCAGAAGCAGAATTTATAACATCATACGTTAACTGAGAATATGCATCAAAACCATCCATGTCATTAAAATATATATCTCCAAAAAAATCATACGAAAAGTGTTCTTCTGTCTTGGCACCATGAGGATATTCTTCTAAAAAAGAATCATTTAATAATAGTGATATAAAAA
>JAGQYS010000144.1:607-813 GCA_020435965.1 Flavobacteriaceae bacterium
TTTTCTAGATAACTAAAGGAAATAATAATACCTCTTGATTGTGAGTTTAAAATATCAAGAGCTTGTCTGATTTTTGGATAATTAATATCAACTACACTTGCATCAATAATAATTATTTCAGGTTGGTGAATCAAACAGTATGCAATTTGTAATAAGCACACATCAGTAAAACTTGTACGTTCAGAAGTTAATATTTCCCCAAGAAA
>JAGQYS010000144.1:831-4167 GCA_020435965.1 Flavobacteriaceae bacterium
AAAAAAATCAAAAATAGAAAAATCTTTTAGCACCTCAATATCAAACGTATTATTAAAAAATTCATAAAGGCTTACTTCACTCTCTATACTTGGATTAATCATATAGATAGATTTATCAGACTTATTCCATTGATTATAAGTTAGGCGTTTATCATTAACGGTAACAACCCAATTTCTTCCTATTGATTTTGGTGCCATGCCTGGAAAAAGATATTCAAGATTATTAGAGGTATGAGATCCATCATGAAATAGGTAGCTTTTACTATTTTCAAACTGAAATGAGAGATTTTTAACATACTCCCCTTGATTGTGAAGTCGCACCTTTTTTGCATGAAATTTTAAAGAAGAAATATTGGATATTTTTTTAGACTTTTTATTTATTGCATGAGGGACACATAAGTATAAACCTAACTTTAGCGGGAAATAAAATAACCCAATACGTAAACTAAGATAAATAAGTTTTAAATGTAATGCAAAAATAAGTACCTGGATTACCGAAGCAACAGTTGTATCTAATGAAATAAAAGGAAAGTATAAATATATTAAATACATAGCTGCAGAAAGTAAGGTTACTACTACAAAAATAATTTTATTACCCAAGTTTAGTACAATTTCTCTTTTTATTCGGAAATAATTATCTAACTCAACAATATGCTTAACATTCTTAAGAAATTCATTCTCTTTTTTTAATGCTTTTATAAGCTGAAAATTATTAAAGGTATCAGAAATATATCGAAGTAATTTAGAGTAAAGAGTTTGATCTTTGGCTAAATAATGTGCAGATAATACATAGCTAATAAAAAGAACAATAAGATTAAGTGGAATAAAAAAAAGAGAAATAACAAACAAACGAGTATCTAAGACAGCAGTAACAGCCAAAAGACCACTCATAAATAATCCCCATTGAAAAAAATTAAAAAGTGAATTGTTAAGACCCATTTGCAGTAAAGAAAGGTGATAGCTTATTTTCACGTAAATACTCCCCTTATCTCTATTATTAAAACGTACTGGATTTTTTGTTAAATATACCTTTAACCAATCTTCTCGTATTTGATTAATAATATCTAAACTAATTCTTTTTTGTATACCAATAGCAAAATAATTAGCAGTAATATACAAAATAAGAATAAGTACAAGAACAGAGAGAATAATGTAAAGATTTTGTAACTGTAAGTTAAAACCAAATCTTTCTAAAAAAACGTTAACAACAAGCGGGATAACTATCTCAATTACACTAATCAACAATACAATCCCAAAAAGAGATAAAATATTTTTTTTATATGTTCTGATGAGTTTTTTTATATAATTTCGAGCATGTCTATCAAAGGTAATTGGGTGCATTTCGGTACGAATCTGACTTCGTTTTTTAAATAAATTTATTTGTTGTTTAATAGTATTCATGGTTATTTTATGTACTTTAAGTATTTACCTTTGTATGCTCCAGTATGAAATGCAATATAATACTTCATTAATGAAGGAGTATTAATCTTTTTATCTTTAAGAAGTTTTTTGGTTTTTCGATGATTACGAGAAGAGTAAGAACCAAAGAAATAAATGACTACTCTTTTGTAAAAATACTGAGAAAGGAATTTAATTTGCTCAACATCATTCACATGATTATACTGTCGAATAATTTGTATAAAATAATGTTTTAATGATGTTCCTTGAAAAAGTTTTTTTTTAAATAATGTGACTTTTTCTTGTTGAGTATTAAACTGATAAAATGCTAGAGATTTTCGAATGTGTATTTGAATATTTTTAATTGATTGATGAGGGATAGAAATTACACCATTACAAAAAAGATACCCTAAAAAAGTAAATGGTTCTGATGTTTTTTGAAGAGATATTTTTTGATATTCTGGTTGAATTTTAACATTAACTAGTAACGCAACCATTTTTTTATGAATACTCTGTAAGTTTTCGTATGTATCAAATGCAATAAAATCATCACCTACCCGACGATACAATGCTACCTGCCCACCAATTTGTTTATCAAAATAATCTAAATATAAATTATTAAACATTACGGTAATTGGCAAACCCGTAATAATACCATGAGGAGATGACGAGATGATCCCTTTTTCAATCAGTTGTGCGTCAACGTACAAATCAAGTAGTGAGTTTACCTTTTGCTCAAAACCTATTTTCTTAATTTGTTGTTTTAAAATATCTGGATTAATAATATCAGAATAACTTGATATATCACCAATTATCATATATCCAGAAGGGTCTCTTTTATACTTACGAACAATCGTTCTAATAGCCTTATAATGAGGGTGAGATGTTCTATATGAAAAAAGATATGGGGAAAAATAATCATCAAAAATAGGAGCAATAACACGATAGATTGCTTGTGCTTTAACCCTCTCTTTTATTGTATGAATGTACACGGGCCGAGTTCCTGGTTTGTTTCTTTTTGGTATATGCATTTCTAATGCAGGAGTGATCTTTTTTTCTTGTATTATCTCTGTTTGAATATCTTGAATAAGTTGCTCAGAAATAAAATCATAATCACTCAGAGTATAGCCATCTATGGCACGGTAGCGATACGTACGGTTTGATTCTTCGAGTTTTTGAACTACTTCGAGGTATGCTTCTCGTATATTATCAAGTTCAATTATGTGTTCGTACGTATTCATAATAATAGTATTATAATGTAACAATCCATATATCACACACTATATACGAGGTATATAGTGTAGGTAGAATGTCCTAATAAGACACTTTTTCTTCGTAATTGAAGGAATTTTTCGTTAAGAGAGCCACTACGGTGTTGTACTGGAGTCATGGGATCTCCCGATCGGGACCCCATGATGAAGGTATGACACCCGGTTCATCAAGGCGATTTAAATTATTTCATATGCTAATTATGTTATCAGACATATTTTTTTATAGCATATCAATAACTATTGATAACTTTGCATAAGAGCAAAGAAGTGAATATATAGATTGTTACATTAGAATACTAAAATTCTAATGTTAAGAGTATTATTGTTGACACGCAAACACGTTAGCTGAAACGACTTCAATTCCTGGTCCAACAGGGTCTTGTCGCGCATCACCATTACTATCAAGCTGAATAGTATTATTTGATGTTTGCACACGTCGCCCATTATCAAAACAAATATATCCTTCAATTGATTGTGCATAAGCAGTATTTACCAATGTTGATGAAGCAAGAACACCTGCGTCATAAACATTAACTGATACTACCCAACTTTCTGGAGAAATTGCACACGTTGCGTCATAAGGATTTGTTGCACCTGCCTTCTCTTTAATTGAATTAATAAGCGCAAGTCCTTTTTCTGTACCTAAGAATCCCCATGATGCATCTTC